>JAAWDC010000035.1 GCA_022793565.1 Bacilli bacterium | reverse complement strand
TAAAAAAAGTATATGGTGAAAATAATTCACTATATACTTTTTTATCTTTGAAATATTTTAAAGAAAAGATCTGGATAGTCATTTAGGAACATTATATCATTAAAGATGCTGTTTGCTAGTGCGGTTGATGTTTCTCCTTTAAAAAACTCATAAGTTATCGATAAGTCATTAGCATCTCCTACATAAACGATCACTTCTTTATTTAATCTTAATTGCTGACTAAAGATTTCTGCACTTAAAATTTCAGTTCCAAAAACATAAAAATCAACATCCATATAATTTAAATTACCACCGAATAAAACTATTCCTTTTTTCCATGGAATATTTTGTTCTGTTAATAATTTTACAAGAGTGGTATTTATGCTACCAAGATATAAATTTAGGTCTTTATATGGTTCTAATGTCTTTAAAAGATATTTTATATAATTTTCATTGTTATTTTTTAAAGCTTCTAAGCTTTCTTCTGATGTTATAGTAATTGCTGATGGTAGTAAATTTAAAAATATTTTATTGGTGGTTTTTCTTTCTTGATAAAAAATTAAAATATCGTTTAATGTTAATAGATCTAAATGAGTAAGTTCTTTTAGATTTTTATTGTTAATTGTTTGAACTGTTGCTTCATTATTAGAAATGGGACTAAAGACTACAAATTGATTATCCTTTGTAATTGCAATATTAAAGCCAACACCTTCTAAGTAATTGATTTTTTTAGCCGTTTTTTGTAAAAACTCTGTATTATTATATAGGTTTGTTTTATTCGCCAGTATTTTCAATTTTATCACCTATTATTATTTATGTTATTTATTCTTTTTGAGTACACTTTTTTATGCGAATGGGTTTTCTATTTCTGCCGTTTGTAGATTAGTATTTGAGAAATTGGTTGCAACTACATAAAGTCCGATAAGGGCTACTGCTATAGAAAGGATAGAGGCTATTATCTGTAGTTCTAGTGCAGATGTATCTTGATTGGTATCTTTGGCAAGACGATAAGATTCAAAGTTTAGATATAGGAATAGGATGACTAAAAATAAAATGAAAATTTTATTTGTGAGGGCGATTGTTTGTGATTCTTCTCCAGTTAGAAACTGCTCTTTATTTAGGGCATTTTTTCTTTGATTCACAATGATAATAATTGATACAATGAGTGAAATAATATATAAAATACAACCAACTAATTGTCCATCAATAATTTTTAATTGTCTATTTTGTAATTCTTTAGAATTCATTCCTACCTCTTTTACTTTCTTTATTATTTTTATTCTTTTTTTATTTTTTTTATGAAAAATGGTTGACAAATTTCCTTCTTATTAATATAATGTTAATAACAAATTTGAATTTATTATTTTTTTGGACTTTGTTATTAACAAAAAGATAATAAGAAAGAGGTGGATTTATGAAAAATAATTTGAAATTAGTAGTAATGGAGAATTGTAAAGGTTTTGGGGAGAAGGTAGATACTTATCTACAAAAGATATATCATGAGTCTTTGATTATTCCCATTTCTAACAGTCGCTTTTCTAATGGGGAAGGAAAAATTAAAATTGAAAATAGTATTCGAGATCAGGATCTTTATATTTTATCTGATGTTGGGAATTATGATGTGACTTATTCTATGCATGGAAGAGTTCATTCTATGTCTCCAGATGAACATTTTCAAGATATTAAAAGAGTTATTTCTGCTGCTAGTGGGTATGCTTCAAAAATTACAGTGATTATGCCTTTATTATATCAATCTAGACAACATAAAAGAAAGGGAAGGGAATCTTTAGATTGTGCGATTGCATTACAGGAATTAGAACGTTTGGAAGTGAATCATATTGTTACTTTTGATTGTCATGATCCAAATGTTAGTAATGCAATTCCGTTACTTCCTTTTGAGAGTTTTTATCCAACAAATATGATTTTATCAACATTACTTGAACGTGAAAATGAGTGTTTAGAAAATCTATTAGTTATTAGTCCAGATTTTGGAGCTATGGAGAGGGCAAGATATTATGCAGAAATGTTGGGGTGTGATGTTGGAGCTTTTTTAAACGACGTGATTTAAGTAAAGTAGTTGATGGAAAGAATCCAATCTTAGAACACACATATTTAGGACCATCTGTTGAAGGGAAAGATGTATTAGTAGTTGATGATATGATTGCTTCTGGTGCTTCTATGATTGAAGTTTCAGAAGAATTAAAGAAGCGTGGGGCAAACCATGTTTATCTTGTTGCAACTTTTGCCTTACTTACAGAGGGAATAGAACCTTTTATTCAAGCACATCGGCAAGGTGTCTTTGATAAGCTTTATTCAACTAATTTAAGTTATGTTCCAGAAAGCATTTTACGAGAGGATTGGTATGAAGAAGTAGATTGTGCTTCTCAACTTGGTAATATTATCGAGACATTACATGAAAAAAGACCTATGACACCGTTATTAAATAGTGGTAGAGATAAAGTCTTAAAATATATGTTGGAAGGGGTGAAAAGATGAGAATTGGTATTTTCGGAGGTAGTTTTAATCCTCCTCATCGAATGCATTTAGATATAGGAAGGGAAATGGTAGCTAAGGGATATGTTGATCGTGTAATCTATGTTCCAACAGGAAAGAAATATCCAAAGTCTGATTTATTAGAAGATAATCTACGATATCAAATGGTATCACTTATGGTTCAAGACAAAGAATATTTAGAAGTATCGGACTATGAACTACAAAACCATTTGGTCTATACATATCAGACTTTAGAATATTTTAAAGAAAAAT
>JAAWDC010000034.1 GCA_022793565.1 Bacilli bacterium | reverse complement strand
GAAACGGTTTCTTGTTGTAATAAAATTTATCATCATGATTTTTTGGATGGGAAATATTTTACTGATTATATTAAAGAAGATGTTTATTTTCATTATTGGACAACTAGAGATGCCCGAATCGTTTTTGAAAATCGTCTGTTTAATTATTATTACTATTCAAGTGATACTGGTCGTAATCTTTCTTATTATAATTCACCCAATGGTGACTTTTATGATCTTGTTGAAGGTGGTCTTTGGCTTCAACAAAAGATTGGTCGAGAAAAAGACCTTCTTTCTTCTTTTTGTGAGGTGCAGTTGCAAGCTTTCGTTTATTATATTCAATCTATTGCTAAGTGGAATATTCCTATTGAAGATCAAGTGAATTTAATTGGAACACTTATTGAATATTGTGAAAGTGTTTATCAGTTAGACCCTAATTTATTAGATCCTGTAAGTCAAGATTTTTATCAAACTTATAGAAAGTCTAATTCTAGTAGTTCTATTGAATGTTTAAAGCAAAAATTAATGCGTTTTTCCTATGAATATCCAAACCGAAGGAAAAAGTAGTCTTTGATGATTTTAAAATACCTATTATATTTTTTAGTATTATAGGGAACAAATATTTATAATCAGTTTTAGACGTGTTATAATATCATAGTGAAAAGGATGTGAGTTGGTACTATGCAATTACCAAGTTATAAAGAGGCACGTAGTAGGAAAAAGGAACTTGTAGAGAGAGAAGTGTATCAAAGCTCTAAAGATGTTATTCTTGGAAAAGGAAAGACTTATTATGTAAAAACTTATGGATGTCAAATGAACGAGCATGATAGTGAGAATATTAAAGCAATGCTTGAGGAACTTGGATTTTCCGAAAGTTTAGAAATGGAAGCTTCTGATCTTATTATTTTAAATACTTGTTCTATTCGTGAAAATGCACATAATAAAGCATTTGGAATGATCGGTAGGTTGAAGCACTTAAAGGAATCAAGACCAGAATTAATTGTTGGTGTTTGTGGTTGTATGGCACAGGAAGAAGGTGTTGTTTCCGATATTTTGTCAAAGTATAAACAAGTGAATTTTGTTTTTGGAACACACAATCTTCATCGACTTCCTTATATTTTAAAAAAGCATTTGGACAGTCAAAAACAAGAAATTGAGGTTTTAAGTGTCGAAGGAAATTTAATTGAAGGCATGCCTGTTAAAAGAGCAAGTAAGCATAAGGCATTTGTAAATATCATGTATGGATGTGATAAATTTTGTACTTATTGTATTGTTCCATATACTAGAGGGAAGCAGCGTAGCAGGGATAAGGCAGATATTTTGCGAGAAGTAGAGCAACTTGTTGCGGAAGGATATCAAGAAGTAACTCTTTTGGGACAAAATGTAAATGCTTATGGGAAAGACCGTAATGATCAATATTGTATGGAAAACTTACTTGAAGATGTTGCTAAAACGGGAATTTCTCGTGTTCGTTTTATGACCAGTCATCCTTGGGATTTTACAGATCAAATGATTCATGTAATTGGTCAGTATTCCAATATTATGCCCTCGATTCATTTACCAGTACAATCTGGAAGTAGTCGCATTTTGAAACTTATGGGTAGACGTTATACAAAAGAAGAGTATTTAGATTTATTTGACAAAATTAAAAAGAATATTCCTAATGTTAGTGTTTCAACTGATATTATTGTTGGATTTCCTGGAGAAACAGAGGAAGATTTTCAAGATACTTTGGATTTAGTGGAGCATTGTAAATATGATAATGCTTTTACCTTTATTTTTTCAGCTAGGGAAAATACAGCAGCATGTCGTTTAAAGGATGATACACCATTAAGAGAAAAAGAACAGCGTCTTTATCGCCTGAATACGATTGTAAATCGTTATTTTTTAGAAAATAATCAAAAATTAATTGGAACGGTTGTTCCTGTATTGGTAGATGGTTGTAACGAAAATGGGAAAACAGATCTTTTTGGTTATACGGATACGAATAAATTGATTAATTTTAATGGGGATCAGTCTTTAATTGGGAAAATGGTTTCTGTAAAGGTCACAGATGCGAAAACTTGGAGTTTAGATGGAGAGCTTGTTGAATTCTAGTATTTTAGAAAAAGTTGAAGAAATTGTGGACACTGTTCGTGAGTCATCTCAATACCAAAATTATTTGATGTTAGAAAAAAAGATGCAATCGCATTCTAAGATTCCTAAGTTAATCTCTAGGATTAAGGAACTTCAAAAGAAGGCTGTTCGTTTAGAAAGTCAGGGTCATGATATTTCTTCTGTTGAAACCGAGTTACTTGATTTACATCATCAATTGGAAAGTATCCCTTTATACTGTGATTTTATTTCTGCTCAAGAAGAGCTGAATGAAATTTTTTCTAGGATTAAACAATCCATTGAATCGTTATTTCAATTTTGAGTATAAACAGTTCTTATTAGAATTGTTTTTTTCTTTCTATCAACAAAATGATTCTTTCGCATAAATTAAATTAGAGGAGGGATATCATGGCAAAATCAAGAGAAATTGTTACAAAAGCTGTTATTGGAAAAGGAAAGAAAACATTTGTAACGACCGATGTGATTACTCCAGACATTGTGCCTACTACTATCCTTGGTGCTTGGATCATCAATCATAATTTTTCAGGAAGTAAAAATGGAGATAAAATTGGAATTGTAGGTAGTTATGATGTAAATATCTGGTATTCATGTATGGATGATAGTAAAACAGAAGTTGTGAAAAAAAGTATTCAATATAACGAGGTAGTTACTGTTCCTAAGAAGGCAGAGTCTTCATTATCTAATGAAGAAGTTGTCATTCGTAGTTTGAAGCAACCAACATGTACTCGTGCTGAAATTATAGATGGTAAGATAGAGTTTACTGTTGAGAAGCAATTAGGAATTGAGCTTGTTGGTGATACTAAAGTTAAAATTAGTTATGAAGAAGAAGAAGATCCATGGGATGATATTGAAGATGATCAAACAGAAGTCGAATTAGAACAGGCAGAAAAGCAGATTGATAATGAGATCCAAGAAGAATATCTAGAGGAATAAAGTATCGAAATGGTACTTTATTTTTTTGTTTCTGTTAACAAAAAGTACTTGACAGTATAAAAAGGAAGTTTTATAATGAATATGTATAAGGAAATGGAGGAGAGAACATGGCAGTAAAAATTAGACTTACTCGAATGGGAGCAAAGAAGAGACCAAGCTATCGTATTGTAGCTAGTGATTCTAGAGTAAAAAGAGATGGAAAATATCTTGAATTGATTGGAACACATGATCCAATTGCCAAAGAAACAAAAATTAACGAAGAAGTTGCGTTAAAATGGTTAGATCTTGGTGCTCAACCATCAGATACTGTAAGAAGTTTATTTAGCAAAGCTGGAATTATGAAAAAGTATGCTGATAAAAAACAAGGGAAGTAATTATGAGTTTGATAGATTTAACAGAATTCTTAGTGAAATCTTTGGTTGTAAACGGAGAAGAAGTATCTGTAAAAGAATTTGAGAGCGATGATGAAAATACAATCTTGATCCAAGTATTAGTTAGTCCTGATGATATGGGACGTATCATTGGTAAAGGTGGTAAAATCGCTAATGCTGTAAGAACTTTAGTTCAAGCAAGCAGTTATATGAAAGATAATAAGAAAATAAAAATTAATATTGATAGTTTTTAGGATCCTAGTAGGATCTTTTTTTGTTTAAAAAGAAATTAAATTGTTACTTATTGTCATTATGCAATCGATGATGAAGATTCCTAGGAGGAGATATGAAATCCATTTTGGTATTTTATTACTATATTTTTGACATAATGGTTCGATTATTGTGGCTACAAGAATACTACAAATTCCCCAGAGAAAACTCATTTCAATAGAGGTATATAATCCAATATTTCCTTTATGATTCGTATAATTCCAAAAAATTTGATGGAAGAATTTTTGGATTAAATATCCACCAATATATTCTATGACTGCTAATGTTACTGCTGATGCGAAGAATAGGGCAATATATCTTTTCCATTTCTCTGTGATTCTTTTTTTCAAAGCATTATTTAAACTGAGAATAATTAAAATTCCTAGTCCGTAGATTGGAGTCCAGTATCCATATAGAATTCCACTTTTATAGTTTTTTACTAGTATACTTTCTATAAAATGTCCTACAATAGAAAAGAAAAAGAAAATATTTAAATAGTTCATTGATTATCACCAGTTTTAGTTTTTCCAATAATATGGATTTTATTATTTATAATCAAATAAAAAGGAGAATCGTATTGTAGTTCTAAAGAAAGTGTATTATAATTACCTTTAGAGTATGGAGGTAAATTATGAAGTTTATGCGAGAAAGAGCAATAGGTGCTATCCTTATTTTGGCTATTTTTTTACCACTATTATTTTTAGGTGGTGAGTGGTTTGCTTTTGCAATGGCTATTTTTGGGGTTCTTGGATTTCGAGAACTTTGGAACGTTCGCTTTAAAAAGCGAAAAAAGGAAAATCAATTACCGTTAACTTTAAAGATTTTATCTTATTGTAGTTTACTTTTTTTGATTTTAAATAATTGGAGTTCTACAGAATTTAAAATTGTTTTAGACTATCGAATTCTTAGTTTATTTTTAATTATATTTTTTATTCCAATTATCATTTTATCGGATGAAAAGAAATATAATTTAGAGGATGCTATGTTTCTCCTTGGAAGTGTTCTTTTTCTGGGATTGTCTTTCAATTTGATTATATTGAACAGAAACTATTCACTTTCTTATATTCTTTATTTCTTTTTAATCACTACGATGACAGATACTTTTGCTTTATTTACAGGTCTTTTAGTAGGAAAGCATAAATTGGCAGAAAAGATTTCTCCTGGTAAGACGATAGAAGGCCTTATTGGTGGAACTATTATGGGAGTTTTTATTTCTAGTGTATTTTATTTAACAGTAATTAACTCGGAAATTGAACTTATGAATTTAGTGATTGTTACTGTAACATTATCATTGATTGGACAGCTTGGAGATTTGGTTTTTTCTGCAATTAAGAGGCAGTATAACGAAAAAGATT
>JAAWDC010000033.1 GCA_022793565.1 Bacilli bacterium | reverse complement strand
GTCATAGGTTCAAATCCTATTCCCGCAACCATTTTGGTCTCGTAGTGCAGTGGTTAACACGTCTGCCTGTCACGCAGAAGATCACGGGTTCAAGTCCCGCCGAGACCGCCATTATGGCTTCATAGCTCAGTCGGTAGAGCAAAGGACTGAAAATCCTTGTGTCGCTGGTTCGATTCCCGCTGGAGCCACCAGGCTGATAGGAACTCGAATTTTTCGAGTAGTATAGTTAAAACGACTTTTCGACAAGTCGTTTTTATGTTATTATGGATATGTCAAGGAAACTTGCATACAATAAAAAAATGGAATGTTCAGTTTTGGCGAGTTGAATGTCTACCCAAATTAAATTTAGTTCGACATTTAATCTATGCAAAGGTTAAGTGTCATTTTTTATAACTAATATCATAATGGTAGGGAGAAATAAATTGATAGCAATGAGCATAAGAACTTTTAAAATAAAAGTCTTAGGTTTCATTTTTATCAAACTCCTCTTTATAAGAGATTTGATAGACACTCAACAATTGATATTTCCTATATGAATTATACTAGAAATATTTATTATAATACAACGAGTTTTATTGTATATTGAGAGGTATATATAATGAAAAAACAATTTGTGGCAATGAAGGCATTCATAGTTGATGAAGAAAATGATACTATATTTTTAATGCATAAGGGTAATAAAGATATATTAAATCCAGGAAAATGGGAAGTTCCAGGAGGAAAAATGGAATTTGGCGAAACAACAACTGAAACTTTTCAAAGAGAAGTTAAAGAAGAAAGTGGATTGGATATTGAAGTTGGAAGTAATTTAACCAATCCGTGGCAATGGACTTTTACTAAACCAAATGGTGATGAAATTCAAATTATAGCAATAGGTAAAATATGTAGAGCTATAAGTAAAAAAATTGATTATAGTAATCAGACGGATACTGATGATTTAATAGAAGGTAGGTGGGTTCCTATTAGTGAAGTCTTACAATATGATTTAATACCAAACTTAATTTCTACTATGCAAGGATTTGTTGAATTTTACATTGATTCAAAATTAAAAGGATTATCAGTTTTTGAACCTGAAATAGAAATCCCTTTGTATACATCAGAATATTCAGGAGATTCAAATTCTAAACATCGTTGATAAATGTAGATTAAAGTAAATAAATTTCCAATCATTAAGAGTTGTTGTAAGTCTTTTCTTAGGGTACTAGAGTCGACTCGAATTTTATAGTATGAGCTTTAATAATAAAAATCAATTCTAAAAATGGAATTGATTTTTTGTTGTAAGAAATGGTACTTCCATATCCATAGGAACCTTATTTTTAGAATATTTACTATGTTGGGTCATTTTTATGATAATTTATTATTTATTAATATAAATATTTGATTTATATATAAATAGAAGTTATTTAGTGTTATACTTTAGATACTTGTTATTTAATTTAGATTTTACTATATAAGGAGTTCAAAAATGAAGATATTATTATTTACACATAAAAGTGATATTGATGGTATGGGTAATGCAGTATTAGCACAGTTAGCTTTTGATAAAGTTGATTATGTATTATGTGAGACTTTTAATTTACAAGATGAAATAGCAAAATATTATGACAATGGCACTATTTATAATTATGATAAAATTTTTGTGACGGATTTATGGCTTGAAGAACCTACATTATCAAGAGTAGCAAAGGATGAGCAACTAACAGGAAAATTTTTTGTATTTGATCACCACAAATCAGCTTTGGAAGGGAACTTTAATAAATACCCATTTACAACAATAAAAATTTCTAATGAGCATGGTTTATGTAGTGGTACAAGTTTATTTTATGAATATTTAGTAAATAATGGTTTTATTGATCGTACTATTCGTAAAATAGAAGATTTTAAAGAATTAACGAGAAAGTATGATACATGGGAATGGAAAACGAAATATAATGATGAAACCCCACACGAATTAACTTTACTATTCGACTCTGTGGGATGTGATGGTTATAGAAAATTAATGTTTGAAAAATTAAGTAATTCAGCTAGTGAAGGTTTTCAATTCAGCGAATTAGAAAGAATGTTAATTGATCGTAAGATTAGTCAAGTTCAGGAGAAAATATCTAATTATGCTAAAAAAGTTTATTATATAGAAATATTAGGGTTCAAAGCAGGAATCTTATTTATTGATTATGAATATAGAAATGATTTGGCAGAATATTTTAGACAACATAATTTTGATATGGACTTTGTTATGTTGATTGCCTTAGATTATGGAACAATCTTTTATAGGAGTGTTAAAGATAATATGAATGTTAGATTAATTGCTGAGGCAATGGGTGGAAAAGGTCATGATAAAGCTGCTAGTAGTCCTATTTCTGAAAAGCAGAAAAGAGAACTCATCGAAGTTTTGACAAAACAAAATAAAACAATAGAAGACACAAGAATTTAATTTGTGCTTTTTTATTGTATATACAAGATCTTAAAGTATTCGTATCAATTTTTATTGATCATCTAAATATAAGAATCGTTTTATTTTAGTGGGAGTAATATATCTTCTTTTTTAAAAAATTAAGAAATTAGTATTTAATTCATTGGTGTATATAGTTCAGGGATTTCTATATTTAATCCAAATATAAAGTAGTTATATCTTTTTGTAAAAGTTAATTATAAATATACTTTCTAAGTGTATACAATAATTCATTTTGCTTGTGTTATAATAGTATAATGTTATAGGAGTGATTTTATGTTCGAAGAATTACGTAAAAAGTATTCGCAATTTGTATATGATTCTTTTCAGGTAGAAGAAACTGAAGAGTCTTTTATTGTGACATACCATTATTTAATTGAGGAATTATCTTTTTTGCCTCAAATAGTAATTGGTAAAAGATATATTATTAATTCCTCTATCGATCGTAATTTTTTGAATTATTTATTTTTTCAATATGGATTGTTTGATCTTATGAATTATTATAAATTGACTTGTTCTCCTAAAATTGTAGTACGACCGATGTATATTACACAGGAGCAGTGTGATTTCTTTCAAAAGGTTTTGTATCATGGATTAGGGGAGTATTTTTACCAAAACCATATTGATTTATCTTTTGATGAATTTGTTCAGTTTGAAGTGGATTCTACTTGTCGTTATGAGAAAAGGGAAATAGAGGGTTCTTTTTTTGGAAATTTGATTCCTGTTGGTGGTGGAAAGGATTCTATTGTAACTTTAGAACTTCTAAATAGATATCAATCAGAAAATCTTGTATTTATGTTGGAGAGGAATTTATATCCGAAAAATAAAGCTGGGTATGCTTCTATTCAAGTAGCAGGATATCAGGAAAAAGATATTGTTCTTTTTCAAAATAATTTAGATTTAAAGATGGTTGATCTCAATCAACAAGGGTATTTAAATGGTCATATTCCATTTTCTGCTTGTTTATCTATGGCAAGTTTTATTATGGCTTATTTGACTAATAGAAAGTATATTGTATTATCAAATGAAGCTAGTGCAAATGAGGGAAATATTTTAGGAAAGAATATTAATCATCAATATTCTAAAAGTTATGAGTATGAAAAAGATTTTAGGCATTATGCAGAAACATATCTTACAGATAAGATTCAATATTTTAGTTTGCTTCGTGCATGGAATGAGTATAGGATCGTCATGGAATTTGTAAAACATAAAGAATATCTTCCAATTTTTAGGAGCTGTAATCGTGGAACTAAGGAGAATAAATGGTGTAATCATTGTTCTAAGTGTTTATACGTTTATATTATGCTTTTCCCATTTTTAACAGAGAAGGAAATGAGTCAAGTTTTTGATCATCCATTATTAGATGATGTTTCTTTAGAAGATGTATTTGTATCGTTAATTGCGGATGATGTTAATAAACCTTTTGAGTGTGTGGGTGCGAAAGACGAGATTAATTGTGCTTTGACTAAAGCTTTACAAGTGCATAGAGATCATATGCCATATCTGTTAAAATTATATCAAGATAAATACTATAATCCTTTGTTTGAACAGGAAAAAATTGAACAGTATTTTAATTTTGAACATTTTATACCAGAAGAATATTTAGAAATTTTGAAGGGAAGATCATGAAAGAGAAAATTTTTGAAGAGTTAAGAAATCATAGAGTATTAATTTTGGGATTTGGAAAAGAGGGGCAATCTAGTTATCGTTTTATTCGTGCATTGGAAAAAGAGATGCATCTTGGGATTGCTGACCTTCACACAATCGATTTTCCAGATTTAGCTCAAGATCCCAATGTTAAAATTTATACAGGGAAGGATTACTTACAAGCGTGTTATGAATATGATTTGATTTTAAAAGGACCAGGAGTTATTATTAAGGATTTTCTTCCTTTGGAGATTCAAAAGAAGATTACTTGTCAGACAGATCTATTTTTAAAATATACGAAGAATAGGACTATTGGAATTACTGGAACAAAAGGAAAAAGTACGACTTCTAGCTTGATGAATCATATTTTAAAGAAACTTGGACAAGATAGTTTATTAATTGGAAATATTGGAATACCAGTTTTTGATGTAATTTCAGACTTAAAAAGGGATACTATTTGTATTTTAGAACTTGGGGTACATCAGTTAGAATTTATGAGGTATTCGCCAAATATTGCGGTTATTTTAAATATTTCTGAAGAACATTTAGATCACTATATTTCAATGCAGAAGTATGTGGATGCAAAACGGAATATTTATTTGTATCAAGGCAAGGATGATTTCTTTCTCTGTCCTAAGACTTGTTATATAAACTCTTTAGAGTCTATTCCTAGTACTGTTTATAGAAACGGGAAAGTAGGTCAAAACTATTTTTTAATAGAGGATCAGAGTTTCAAAATAGGATTTTGTGGTGAAGAGAGAGTTATTCCTATTTCTAATGTTCATACTATGTTATGTGGAGATCATAATTTATACAATATTTTAGTTTGTCTTACGATTTGTTTAATATTAGGATTCGATTTAGAGAAATGTCTCGATACAGTTAGTAGTTTTAGAGGATTGCCACATCGATTAGAATATATTGGTACTTATCATGATATCTTATTTTATGATGATGCCATTGCGACAGGTATTCCTTCAGTCATTTCCGCTATAGAGGCCTTACAGGAAGTAGATACCATTATTCTTGGTGGACTAGATCGTGGAATTGATTATTTTCCATTGTGTTCTTATTTAAAAACTAGCACTGTTCAAAATATCATTCTTCTTCCAGAGACAAATGATCGAATTGAATCTTTACTTTTAGAGGTTGGATCTTTACAACAAATTATTTGTGTAAGTAATATGGAAGAAGCAGTTTCTTGTAGTAAAAGAATTACTCAAAAAGGAAAAATATGTTTGCTATCTCCTGCTGCAGCAAGTTATAATGTATATAGGAATTTTGAGGAAAAGGGAGATCATTTTCAAAAATTAGTAAGAGAGGGCTTGAAAAAAAATGAAGATTGAAGAACATTTAAATCAGATTATGCATGGATTAGATGAAAAAAAGTTAATTGATACCAACCTTCTTAGTGATGGAGTTCATACCTTTGGAGAACTTTATGATCATCGAGCAAAACTTTTTAGTGTTATTTGTAATTTATTTCATGATATTTCTTGGAAATCAAAATTTCATGACGATGGTTCAATGTTTGAAGGCTATTTTATTGTTGGAATTGATACTCCGAAAGGACAGGCAACCTATCATTATGGTTTATGTTACTGAGATTTATTTGATGTTGTCGAATTAGAAAGAGCACCTAAATATGATGGACATACTTCGAATCAGGCAATTGAAAGGATTCAGTCTTTAGGTAAAGGTTGTAAACAAAAAAATTTAGGTACTATTTATGAGTAGAGTAGGTGAAGTTTATGGCTAGTTCAGTAATTCATATGTGTGTAGCAAAAAAGGTTAATGAAAGAATAAATTATCCTCTTAATCCACTTCTTTTAGGCTCTATTGCCCCTGATATTAGTAAACATGTTGGGGAGACAAAAACAAGAAGTCATTTTTTAACGGATGGAGAGACAGAGGATATTGAACGTTTTTTAAAGAAATATCAATCTAAACTAAATAATCCTTTTATGATGGGATATTTTATTCATCTATATACGGATTTTTTATGGAATAAATATTTTATTAGTGAGATTATCGAGAATGATGTAATTACTTTATTAAGTGGAGATAAAATTTCAGCAGATTATGAATTATATAAGAAGTTAATTTATAATGATTATACGAACTTAAATATTCAATTATTGGATGAGTATCAATTGGATTTATCTTTATTTTATGAAGATGTTGTACTTCCAGAGTTAGAAATGGATGAAATTCCAATAGATAGACTTTCTTTATTAATTGATCATACAGGTGTAATTATCGAGAATACAAAGAAAGAAAAAGAATATGTTTTTAATATAGAACAAATTAAGTCTTTCATCGAAACTTCTACTGATTTAATTTGCTCTTTGATTGAAGAGTTTCATTTGGAGGATAACTTTAATCAATAAAAATGATTTAAGTAGTTGACTTCTATTTCGTTTAGTGGTAAGATTATAACTGTCTTATGAATTAGACATCGGTCGTTACCCTGCGCTCGTAGCTCAGTTGGATAGAGTGTT
>JAAWDC010000032.1 GCA_022793565.1 Bacilli bacterium | reverse complement strand
GTCGAATCCCAATATAAGAAAGCACATATTGGAACAGATTATGATCTTTGTAGGGAAGTTGTAGGAACTATGACTCCAGAATATCTTCCGTCTTTCGATAAGAATTCAACGTCACTTTATCTTCATCCTTACAATATGTTAATTACGAGAGCATCTGTTTTAAACGATTATTGTTCTTTTCTCTTTCCTTTATTGGAGAGATTAGAAAAACAGATCGATGTTGATTCAAGAATTCCATATCAACAAAGAGTATTCGGTTTTTTGGCAGAGAGATTATTTCAAGTATGGTTACTTAAAAACCAACATTTAAAATCGATTGAGCTACCAGTCTATAATTTAGACAAATCTATTATTAAACAAAAAAGAAAAGAGATATTATGATGATATATCTCTTTTTATTTTCATTCTTCCTCTATACTGTTTGATTGTAGTGACTTTTCTTGAAGGGATTCATAATACCGATATCTTTCTTCAGCATTTATCTTATTTTGTTCTAGGAGTTCTCGATACTTTTCTGGATTTATCTTTTTTAACATTCGATATCTATCTTCACCCGCAACAAATTCAAAATATCTACTAAAATCTGGCTTTGAATCTAACTTAAAGATCCCTGTTTCAGGATGGTAATGGAACAGTGGATAATATCCTGTTTCAATTGCCTTTTTTTCTTCTTCCATTGTTGATTCCATTCCAGTTAGAATTCCTTGGGCAATGCATGGGGCATAGGCAAATATAATCGATGGTCCTTGATATTTTTCTGCTTCATTTAACACTGTGATTGCATGTTGCATATTCCCTCCCATGGCTATACTTCCTACATATACATTAGAATATGTTAGAGCAATTTTTGCCAGGTCTTTTTTGGCTACTTGTTTGCCTTTTGATGTAAATTTAGCAACACTTCCGATTTTTGAAGATTTTGATGATTGCCCTCCTGTATTTGAATATACTTCTGTATCTAAAACCAGAATATTGATATTTTCGTTATTTGCCATTAAATGGTCAATTCCACTAAATCCAATATCATATGCCCATCCATCTCCTCCAACGCACCAAATTGATCTTTTTAAAACACTATCTTTTAATTCCTTTAACTCTTCGATTGGGGAATGATCAATTACTTCATATAAAGCTTTTGAGTTTTCAAGATTACATTCATCTAAATATGCTGTATATATCTCAATTTCATCATCAGTTACCTTTGAAATGTTATCTTCGATTAATGTACAGATTCTTTCTTTTAAAGTGCGATCAGCAATAGCCATACCATATCCAAATTCTGCATTGTCCTCAAATAGCGAATTTGCCCAAGGAACAGAATATGCTGTAGTTGGGAGTGATCCACTATAGATAGAGGAACATCCAGTTGCGTTAGCAATCATTAGTTGATCCCCAAATAATTGAGTAAGTAATCGCAAATAAGGAGTTTCTCCACATCCAGCACATGCCCCTGGAAATTCAAATTTTGGTTTTGCAAATTGACTTCCTTTTACAGTTGTTAATGGTAGTACCTTCTTTTCACTTACTTGTTCAAATAAATACTTGTAAGCCTCGCCTTTTGTCTTTTTTAATTCTGAGATATCTTCCATCATTAATGCCTTTTTCCCCTTTTTTCCTGGACATATATTTACGCATAATTTACATCCAGTACAGTCAGGAAGAGAGACTCCAATGGCAAATTTGTAATCATACCCTTTTATGTTTGCATCAAGTAAATCTTCTTTTAATGACTCTGGGGCATTTTTTACTTCCTCTTCATCTAAAAGAAATGGGCGAATTACGGCATGTGGACAAACAAAGGAGCACATATTACATTGGATACAATTCTCTTTTATAAATTTTGGTGTGTGATCCGCAATACTACGTTTTTCTAATCTTGATAGACCTGGATGATAAGTTCCATCTACGTGTGGAAGAAAATCACTTACTTTTAATGCATCTCCTCTTCCAGATGAGATTACATCAAAAATATTGTTATCTTCCCTTGATAATTCCTCCTTGAGAGAAACTTCAGTAAGAGACACTTCTACTAAGTTTTCTACTGCTTTGTGAACTGCATCTAAGTTTTTAGAAACAACGTCTCCTCCCTTATTTGCAAATTTCTTTTCCAATGATTTTTCAATACTATGAATAGCAAAATCAAAATCAATAATTCTTCCTACTTTGAATAAAATCGTTTCCATAATAGAACTAATTTTATTTTTAAGCCCCACTTCTTCTGCAATTTTAAGTGCATCTATAATATAGAATTTTATATTTCTATCTATTAATATTTTTTTATCATAATTAGTCAATATAGAAGATACTTCTTCTTTTTTCTTTGAGGTAGCTAGAATAAATACTCCATTTTTCTTGATTCCATCTAACATACGAAATTTAGATAAATATGACTCTTTTGTACACATTACTAGTGTTGGATGTTCTACATAATATGTACTACGAATTGGATTCTTAGAAAACCTTAGGTGTGACTTGGTGACTCCTCCACTTTTTTTAGAATCATATTGGAAATAACCTTGAACATAGGCATTACTTGAATTACCTGTAATTTTCATTAAATCTTTGCAAGCACTGACCATTCCGTCAGAACCATACCCATATATTAGGAATTCTGCACTAGCTGCTTTTGTCTTAATTTCTTTGGGTAAAATACTTAAATTAGTCACATCATCCACGATTCCAATTGTAAAATTATGAAAACAGTCTTCGGTAGTTAAAAATTCGTATACTCCATTGATATCTCTAGGTGTAGTATTTTTACTTGATAATCCATATCGTCCACCAATTACTTTTATATTTTTATTGGCTTGGTTTAAAACACTGATTACATCTAAATATAATGGTTCTCCTGTACTTCCAGATTCTTTTGTTCGGTCTAGTACAGCGATTTTTTCTACGGTAGATGGTAATGCTTCTAAGAAATACTTAGAAGAGAATGGTCGATATAAATGTACTTCAATTAATCCTACTTTTTCTCCATTTTCTATTAGAGCATCTATTGTTTCTTTTATTGTTTCACAGACAGATCCCATCGCTACAATTACTCGATTTGCATTTTTATCTCCATAATAATTAAATGGACGATAGTTCTCTCCTGTAATTTTATTTATTTCCTCCATATATTCCGCTACCACATCTGGTAACTCATCATAGTATTTGTTACGTACCTCCACAGATTGAAAATAGATGTCATCATTCTGGGTGGTTCCTCTAGTTACTGGATGAGTAGGATTTAAACTTTTCTTTCTGAACTCTTCTAAGCTATCCATATCTATTAATTTTTGTATTTGATCTGTGTCAATTACTCGAACTTTTTGTAATTCATGACTTGTCCTAAATCCATCAAAAAAGTGAAGGAATGGAACTTTTCCTTTGATCGCTGCTAAATGGGCAATTGCAGTTAAATCCATTACCTGTTGTACAGAACTTGAACAAAGAAGAGCAAAACCAGTCATTCTTGCTGCATAGATGTCCTGATGATCTCCTAAAATAGATAACGCATGGCTTGCTATACTTCTTGCTGCAACATGAATTACTCCTGGAAGCAATTCTCCGGCTATTTTATACATATTAGGAATCATTAATAACAATCCTTGACTTGCTGTATATGTAGTAGTTAGACATCCTGCTTGAAGTGAACCATGGACCATTCCTGCGGCTCCTGCCTCCGACTGCATTTCTACTACTCGTACAGGATTCCCGAAATAGTTTAATCTATCTTCCCCGCTCCAAGTATCTGTTAATTCGGCCATAGGAGAGGCTGGAGTAATTGGATAAATTCCTGCCACTTCTGTGAATTGATATGAAATAGTAGTACATGCCTCGTTTCCATCCATAATTCTATATGTCATTTTATCACTATCCTTTTCTCTATTATATCTCAAAAATTTGGAAAAAAAAGAAAAAGGAACTCCTTTTTCTAAATATTATTGTTTAATCTGTTACAATCCAAGCTGTTGGAAGATTCCTTAATCCATTGTCCCCACCAGCTGTTGGGTGATTGATTATTTTATCATCGATTATTAAACCACTAGAAGATCCTCCATCCATATTAGCGGCATTGACAGCTCCATAACGTTTCATAATTTGGGTCAGTTCTACCATTCCACAACCAACACTTCCACCTTTTCCTCTTCCATCAATTACTAGCATTAAAACAATTCCATCTGCCCTTTGTCCGATCGCAGTACGTGGAGCAATTCCCCAACCACCATCTCCATCAACAAAAGATTCTTTTCCATTGACAATGAGGAATGGTCCAAATTCTATAGCATCTCGAAGATGATATTTATTTATTGCAGAGTATTTGTCAGTACGAACTAATACTAATTTATTGTCTTCATTGAATCCTACAAAACCTCCACCTACTCTTGCATCTTCATAGTCCCATATAATTTTTCCATCTTTAATTACTGTTCCATGAGGGATTGCCCCATTACTATTCCAATCTGGATCAAAAAATCCACTCGCATTGATTGTAACTCGTGCATTATTATTTCTTGCAATTACACGAACAGATTGTCCTGTTGTTCCGAGTTTTGTTGTTACACCTATTTTTACCTTTTCTGGCTTATAGATCGCAACTAAATATCCTTTATAAGTCATCTCATTAATTCTTATTACTTTAAATAAGTCATTTCCTTTATCCCGTTCTAAAATCTCTTTCTCATATTTTGAACTATATTTTGTCCCTGGTTTTTGATCATCAATGTTTATCAAATCTGGATTTGTATCCTCATCTACTTCAATTACACGGTTATTTGCCATTACTTCATTAATTGTATCTTCATCAAAAAAGATTTGTGCTAAGTATTGGTGAGACATTGTTGTCATTGCTGTTGTAATTAATCTTTCTCGAACCCAAGACCATGGACCATATAAAATAAATGCAGACGCTGAGAGTCCTATAATACCCAAAGAAAATAGTAGGAGGAATACTCTCTTTACTTGAATATTTACTTTTACTTTTTTCTTCACCTTTTTATTATCTTTCGCCATACACTACCTCTTATTTATCTTTTCCAATATAATTTCCATCATCGTTTATATCAATATAATGATACTTTTCCTCTATATCATAAAGTGGGTATTTTTCTTTATCTCCTTTATAATCTTTATGATATTTTTCCATAAACTGATTAAATTCCTCTACATCTTTCACAAAATAATTCATTACAGTTTCGTGATTAATCATATATGCTTTACAGTTTGCCATTACTGTTTGATCTGGGTATTTTTTCTCTATGCATAGATCTCCAACTGGTTTTGTTTGGGCAAGAATTTTGTCGACTACTTGTTGATAAGCCTTTAGTTCTTCAATCCATTTTTTGTATTCTTCCTCCACCGATTCTACATATAAGCTTTCTACAACTTTTGTTTGATATTTCTTTCTAGCATCTGCAAATTTATCTGCTTCTACTTTAAATGCGTGGTATTTTTCCTTTACTTCATCTTGTCGATCCTGTATATTTTCTTTCTCCTTATTCATTAAATTAATTACAGAAAAGGTTGCTCCTAGGACAACAATTAATACGCCGACTGCGATACAAATAATCACTCTTGTCTTTTTGTCACTCATATCTATTCTCCTAACTATTACCGATTATAGCAAAAAAAAAAAAAGAAGTAAAGTTTCACACTATTTTACTTTTATATAATATATACTTCGGATAATCATTCTTTAATAGTTTCATATAATCCTATCTTCTATTTTTCCTTTATATTCCTAGTTTTCGGAGACTTTTTCTTTTTCTTATCTGTCGATTATTGTCAACTTTTATTTTACTTTTTTTTACAGAATATAGATGTCACTTTACAAAATCGATATATAATGTACGTACTTTGGTTCATTGCTGTACTTTTTCCTAATGCTTTTCCTCCTATTGTTAAGGCTGCTATAATAGCGGTAATCAAAAGGGTGGTAACGAATAAATTCCACTCCAGACTCTTGGACAAAATACTTGCTAAGGCAACACCTGCTGATCCACTGATAATTCCACAGATATCACCAATGACATCATTACAGAAACTTGATGTTTTGGAAGCATTATGAATTAAACGAATTGCCAATCTTGCGCCTTTAATTTTTTTTGTTGCCATTGAATTAAATGTTTTTATATCTGCCACTGTTACACTAATTCCGATCATGTCAAAGATAATTCCAATTCCAATGAACAGTATAATTATTGAGGTTGCTATGATGCTATTAGCATTTGGAATTGTTACTTCTGATAAAAAAGAAAAGACTAAAGAGATCAAAAAAGCAGATAAAGTTACAATAATGATCCATGAATAATCCGTCTTTTTCTTTGATGATACAGGTTTCTTTTTGTTCCTCTTTGGATATTTTTCTTTATATGATTTTATTTTCATTTACACCTCAAAAAAATAAGAAATGGTTACTGATATAGTAAACTTTGTACCTTAGGTCAAGTTGGATTTCCCTATCTTCTACTTATCGTTACCAATAAGCGGTTCCCCTTGAAAGAAAACAATAGATTGTTACCAATTCTATGACTTGATTACCACTTAGTATACACTGTAATCCTATATCAATGACACTCTAGGAGTTTTCCTCCAACGACACAGAAGTTATTACTAATACTTTTTTGCAGCTAATGTTTCAAGGAGCAATACTTCATTTAGGATGTACACCCTAAAGAAAGCTGTCTCTATCCCCATTAACCACGCAAGTCAAGCTACACTACCCATAACTATTCGCCACATGGTAGGTTCTATCCTAGGTCGTAGAATCCGCTTGATTCCACGAGTATAGGTCTCCACGAATCAATGGGTCGGATCCATATGCCATTATGGGCGCCCATAGATTCTTACCTTCCAGCACTCACCCAATACTGGGCATACTAAGCAAGAACCAAAAGTTTCACAGATATGCTCTTTAACGATATTTTACCCTCGTCCTCGTAATAATTGTGATCGACTAGAATAATGCACCATTTCTTATTTTATTATAATATATTCGTTTTCCCTTTTTAATATTCAAAAAGATCCCCCCTTTTGGGAAGATCTTTTTATATAGGTCCTAGAAAACTAATTGTATCGTTTATTTAATAGTTCAAATAACTTTTCATGTTCTTCTGTATAT
>JAAWDC010000031.1 GCA_022793565.1 Bacilli bacterium | reverse complement strand
CACAGTCTTATACCACTCAATAAATATTTCTGTAGCAGAAGTATGCCCATCTAAACGCTGTTCCCTTTCCTCATCTGACATTTCTGCCAAGGTCTTTTGACAATTTCTAGGAACAAATACATACCAAAGATTAGATTTTGCTTTTTTAGCATTATCACCTCTTTTTGAATATGCCAAAGAACCCTCACTAACACCATAAAAACTATAAAATTCTTCTCCATCATAAAATGTCAAACAATCAACAAAACGACAAGTCCGATCACAAACGTTCTCCATAGTTTTTAATAAAGATAAAACATCTGAGCTAACTCCACTTCGCTTTGCAAACGCACCAGGATAACCTGGCTTTTCTGGGTAATGATCAATATAAAAACCACTATCTGCTACAAAACAAGGACGTCCTAACTTTTCATAAGCTTCCATAGCCTTTGTTTTAGAAATAATTTCAATATCATTGACTTCTGGTTCAAATAGATCACATTCAAAAAAATCAACGTCGATTTCATTCCTCAAAAAATGTTCTTTTACAGATACATATTTATTAAGATTACTACTTACATAAGTTAAATTACACATACTACATTTCTCCTCTATATTTATAAGTTTTTTGAACAATACTTGAATTATACTCTGGCTGTGTCAAATCAATCCCCCTGTCCTCAGCAATCTTTTTAGATAAAAAATACATTTGTAAAATTAAATAGTACTCTTTCCAAAAGACATCATCCGTCAAATCTTCTGTATGAAAAACTGAAACATTCGAATATTCAAGAGTTAGACAATCCATAAGAACTTGATCAAGCATTTTTCTTCTATGAGTCAAATATACAAACTGACTATCTGGATTTTGGAATAACAGATTACTTCGTCCATGACAAAACGATCCTTTATCATGAAGTACTGGTATACATGCTCCTGATTCCACCAAATTAGACTCTAGAACACTAGAAGACGCTCTTGTATCATACCCACTTAAAACCTGTATCAAATCCACATTATGAAAATTAATAGATAACTCCCTAATTTTATCCTGACTCTTAGAAAAAAGTTCTAAAACCTTTTCATTAATCCTCTGAATCTCCACTGGACACAATTCTAAATTCAAAGAATGTATAGCAGTTAACAAAAGTGTAATTGGACCTAAACTAGTCGCAAGAGAAACAAAACTTTTTTCTTTTTCAAAACATTCATTACTCCAAGAGACAGAAGAACAGTCTAGGAAATTCTCCCCTTCACATATTAAATACTTATTTCCAGGAAAATCAGAAACAGCCTCTTGAATCCCATTAGACTTCCCACTAGCAGATATTACAACTAGATTAGAAAACAACCTTATATTTTCTTTATAAAAATAATCTCTTGGCTCAATAACTTCACAAATCATACCACCAAGTCCTATCTGTTCCAAAATAAGCTGCAAATAATATGCAACAACTTTAGATCCACCAGTAGCCATAATCAAGGTTGGCCTATAATCCACCATTAAACTATATAGCATCTCTCTAAATTCATCGGCTTTTGTAAAGTTTGGATTATTAATTGCCATAAGTCTTTCTTCTAGCTTAGAAAAATTAATTTCTGCACACTCAGTATATGTATGTTTTCTCATGTAAAAAACCTCTCTTTCCTTTTCATCGTAACAGAAAAAGAGGCAATATATATGTCAGTTATTAAAATTTTCTAATAATTGAATAGATAAAATACGATTTATATAAAAATGTCGAATCTCATTGCGTAATTCACAATATGCCGCAACACCCCACTCATTCCCAAATAAAATTAACTCATATGGATGAATAATCCTTCTGGAAACAGAAGTCCCCTTGGAAAGATACTCAATAAAACATTTTCTCTTTTCTTTTATGGAACGATTCATAAGATTTAAAAATTCCTTATTTTGAACATTAATTGGATTGGGAGTAATAAATCTTTTTGGTAAATGAATTTCTTGATTTAATACGTACCCTCCATAAGGTCCTTTTAATGTATCAATATAAATCCCAGCTTTTTCAATTTCATCTTTATATACTCGAATCATTCTAGGAGACACTTCTAACATCTCTGAAAGATCCTTAATACTATATTTTCTTCCAGTACTTAAATATTCAAGCATCATAAGAACATTCGCAACTTTTGACATAGTAAAAAACCTCCTAGAACCAACTTGATGAATTATTATACTCTATATCTCCCATTTATAAAAGAGATTCTAAAAAATCTCTTATCAATAACTATAAATATTTTAGTAACTCAACAAATTCTTGATACCCACTCTCAGCATTTAAATGACCTCCACCTGGAATCATAATTTTTTCTGTCCCAACTGTGTCTGCAAAATCCTGTTCAACGTCTTGTCTTACATAAGGATCATTATCTGAATATAAACAAATAATTTGATCACAATATTTTTTTACATCTTTCAAATTCTCAAAATACATACTCTCATTAACCGCATCGTATTCTGAATCAATCCCAAGGTAATTATTAAAGCCACACACGAACACACACCTTTTTACATGAACCTTGTTTTGAACTAAAAATTTTGAAATAAAAACAGGTGCAATGGAATGGGCAAATATAACAGTATTTTCATTAATAAGCCCAAAATCCAAATAACATTTCAGTACTCTCTCCCAATGCTCATAAGTTTGATATCCCACTCCTGCTGGAAAATCTGGAGTATACACAACTCGACCATTTTCTTCAATTTTTCTTCGAAGCCATGGCAACCAATTAACAAACGGATTCCCAAAACTCCCATGAACAAGCAAATAATTTTCATTCATAAAATAAACATCCTCCATTATTCAAATTGATTAGCAAGCTGATCAATTGTAACTCCACCTTGCCAATCCCAATCGATTTCTATTTGATCAAATTCTAAATTTCTAAATTCATTCAACTTCTGGTAGTCTTGCTCTTCCATTGCAAAATCTAATGCTTCCAAATTCGAGTCAATTCTACTCTTATTTGTTGATTTAACTAACGGAAAAATTTCCTTTTCCTTAATCAACCAATTTAAAATAATCTGATTTTGTGTTTTATGATACTTCTTAGATAAATCAACTAATACTGGATAATTTCTAGCCTGTGTTTTATTTCTTCTCAAAGGTTGATAACAAACAAACTGAATATGATTCTCTTTACAATAATCCAAAACACCAATATCTTCATATATCTTACATTCTAAATTAAAGACTCCCTCAAAAAAGTCAATCTTTACTTCTTGATCTATTTCCTTCAATTCCTCCAAGTTCACATTACTAATCCCAATATAACGAACTTTTTTCAACTGTACTAATCGCTTAATTTCCCGATAGACTTCTAGTAAGGGAATTTTAGATACAAACTTTCCATGAATCTGTAAACTATCTACATAATCAATACCTAATACTTGTAAATATTCAGCTAACTGATGCTCAACATCTTGAACACTTTCAATCGTAGGTTCTAATGCTGCACTTATAAAAAGCTTTTCCCGATCCACCCCTTGAACAAACTTCTTCATAGCGCGAACAACATTCCCCTGATTATAAAGCATATACAAAGCAACATAATTTTGACCACGTTGAAAAGAATATTGTAATGCTTCTAAATCCTGTTCAAAATTCTCTGGATCTAATTTCCAAGTACCAATACCAAGCCTAAAAATACTTCCTAAATTCATAAGATCACCCTCCACAAAATTATATTATAAAATAACTATAGTAGAAAAAAATAGCATTCCAAGTCTTTTGTAATCTTCCATTTATCTTACCTATTACTCTGATTTTTTCTTATTTATGAATTGACACAATCTGAATGATCCACTAATTCCCGTTTCATGATCCATCGAATATCTTCAATTGATTTATCAATATTAAATCTACCATTTCCAATTGGATAATATACAGAATAAAATTTATAAGTTACGTTCTTAATTTTCTTCTCATAACATTTTTTTCTTGCCTCCGAAACAGAAATCTTCTGCCCCAACACAATAGAACTAACTTGATTCCCAAAAAGAATGATAACCTTGGGCTTTAATATTTGGAACTCTTGATATAATAAATTTAAATACTCCATATAAACAGCATCAGGAAGTGGACGTGCATCAATCTGCGTACACTTTCCTAAATTTGTAATAAAATACTTATACTTTTTAACATTATCATATACCAAATCTGCAAATTCTTCTGTCCACTCGTTCCCTTTTTTACGTTTAATTTCAAAATACAAGTCCTCATCAATTAAATCCACAGCATAAAACAAATCCCAAATATTTTTTGTTCCGATCCATGGAGACCTTCTTCCTCTCCATTCTTTAGTAGATGCAATATTTCTAGCTGTTGGATTCATAAATACAAAACATATATCAGGATTTTTCTCTAATCCTCCATTATAAATAGAATTTAAATCCTTCGCTCCATATTTTTTCTGTAAACGATCATATTTTTTATTTAAATCTTCTAGTTCCATTCTAAGACCTCACAAGCATTTTAGAAGAATCAGATTCCATCTTACGAATCGTTTCTAGAAGAAACTCAAAAATTGCACAGTTCCCAGAATCTATAGTAGCAGCTTCTTCTTCTCTGGTTAATTCTGACTTAAACTTATTTAAAGACAAAATAATTTGAATAGAATCTAATGGATAACCTTCAACTACAGTTTTACTTTGTTGACTGGTAAAAAGACGTTCCGATTTTCTAGTAGAAGTATAAACATTATCCTGATCGACAATCGCAATTCCTTTTAAAAAATATCCTGGTAATTTCCCATCCACACCATATTGATTAACTAACCCGATATAATAGTCAATCATCTCAGCATCATTCAATCTTCTCCCGCCAATGCGACGTACATGGGTTCCTGGTTGCAGTTCTTTGGGAACACCATCAAAAAACAACCCATCGTCCAATGCTATGGTTGGAAGATGACTGATTTCATTATAAGCTCTTGCTTTAATTACAGCATTCTCAACAGGATCACTCCCATTCTCATCTACATCTACATCAATCTTTAAATCTCTTAAAGTCACAAGATCAATTCCCTTTTCTTTCAATCTCTCCCCATAATAATGAATTTTAGCTTCATTTGTTGTTGCCAATAAAATTCTCATCCTACCACTCCCTATTCCCATTCTATCATTTTTCCAAGTAAATCAAAAGAAAAAACAGAAAACTATACAGATTTCTGTTGCTTAAGAATTTCTTCATATAAAAGATTCATATGTGAATAATCTAAAAATGGAATCATATTTTCTAAATACTGTGCACGGTGATTTAAATAATCCAAATAGTAACTATGTTCCCAAACATCAAAAGCTAAAATCGGAATCATATGAAACATATATGGAGAATCTTGATTGGCTAAATTTAATAAAGTCAAATCCCCACTTGCATTTACTGCTAGAAATGTATAACCTGAACCTGGCAGTTCATCTGCCAAAGAAAAAAATCGATCTTCAAATTGCTCTACACCACCAAATTTTTCAGTTAATTTTGATTTTAATGGTTCAGGAACTTCTAATCTTTTTGGAGAAATACTCTGAAAATATAATTCATGATTTAAAACCCCGCCTGCTTGAAATAAAATGTCATCACGAACAACAATTGGAAACGCATCAATATTTCGATAAAGAGCAGAAGCAGGATATGAAAAAGAAAAATTTTGATTTGCCAAAAGCTGATTTAATTGCTTTAAATAACGAAGATAGTGCCCTTCATAATGATTTTTTAATGTTCTCTCTGAAAGTGCTGGAACAAAATCCTTAAAATTATAAGATAGCTGAATTGGTTGATACATAAAACCCCTCCAACTCAATATATGAAAAAACAAGCAACTTTATGCTTGATTCAAGTATTCTGAAACTGGTGAAAATGTCTTTCTATGTTGCTCTAAAACTCCATACTTCCAAATTGCTTCTATATGTTTTTTAGTTGGATATCCCTTATGAGAAGCAAATCCATATTCAGGATGCTTATGATCTAATTCATACATCAATCGATCTCTTGTAACCTTAGCAATTACAGATGCAGCTGCAATCGAAATGCTCTTAGCATCCCCTTTAATAATTGACGTACTAGGAATTTTTAAGTCTTCCAATTTCATTGCATCAATTAATACATGTTCTGGCTTCACTGTAGCTTTTTCAATTGCCTCATACATTGCCAACTTCGTAGCCTGATAAATATTTACTTGATCAATTACCTTCTCGTCTTTCATCCCAACAGAAACACTAATAGCATGCTCCATAATGTACTCATAAAATTGATCTCGTTTTTTCTCAGATAGCTTCTTTGAATCTGTAAGACCTTCTAAAATAAAATTAGAAGGAAGAATAACACAAGCTGTAACTACAGGTCCAATTAAAGGCCCTCTTCCTACTTCATCTACCCCTGCAACATAATGAACCCCTTCACTCCAAAGCTCATTTTCAAATTGATAAAGATCTACAGTATTCAACATTTTTTTACCCCCATTTCTGGATTTTTTACATAAATTAAATGATCTGGGTTATAAAATTCATCAATAGCCCTTTTCGCATATTCTAAATATTTTAAAGTTGCAGGAATGATTTTAAAATTGCCTCCCCCATTATATTCCCGATACATTTCATCTTCATTAAGAGTACCTCCATTTCTTCGAATATTTCTCTTACAAATATCACTTAATAGAAAAGCGGCACATTCAACATTTATTTTATCATCTTCTTTAATCTGTTCTGGAGTATATCCAAGCTCAGTGAACAATACAGGATAATTTGTAGGATTAATTTGCATATATCCCTCATCCCCACTACAACCAACTACACCATGATTACTAAAATTGCCATCAGATTCTACATGAGCAATCGCTATAAGTGCTGTATAAGAAGTACCATACTTCATAGCCATATTATACATATGAATATTTAAATCTAACGGAATTAGTGGTTGATCATACAAAGCCATAACATAGTCTGAAGGGTTACTTTCCATCTCTTCTTTTAATTTTGAACTATATAAATAAGCTTGTTCATAACTAGTAGCTACAGGGATAGAAGGATTTCTAACTTCATCAATAAACGTCCTTGTTTGATCAATTACCATCTCAATAGAACCACCAGTAAAAAAATTATCTAAATAATCTTCTTCTTGTGCTTCGATCTGAACAATTGGTTGAACAAGCTCTAATTTATCCAAGCTAGACAAGCCAAAAATAGCGGCAAGACACCCAAAACCAGCAGTTGCTAAAGTAGCCAAAGCCATATTCCGCTGTTGAATCAAATGTGAAGGAGCTTTTTTACAATTTAATACTCTCTTCTTTTTTCTTGTATGATTATAAATTTTATTGGCAATCATGCGAAAAATAATATCATTAGAATATGTTGCATAGTCAATTAATGCAATTTCTTCTATATGATGATTCTCTGATTTCAAACGAATATACATATCCCCTTCTTTATCTTGCCAAAACAAAATCATTTGATCTTCTATACCTTCGAATTGATGCTTTAATAAAGAAAGTTCTTTTACAACTGTCCTTTGAACAACCTTACCATCTTCTACTGCTTCTAATAAATATGCATCTTTCTTTCGAAATACTTTTAATATATATACTTTATCATCTCGCCTATCGTTACTTTCTTGAAAATCATTTTCTAAAGTACTATCCATAAGAATCACCTACCTAATAAAATTATTATATCGTAGAATGCATCTACCAGAAAAAGAAAGAAGAAAAACAGACAAAACTTGACAACAGAAAAAGACTATATATTAGTCTCCTCAAACCGATCCAATGTAATAGGACCAAACATCCCATCTTTAAAATCTCTTAGAATCAATTGATACACCTTAGCATAATCAGGGAGTCCTCCCTTTCCAAGTGCTCCACGCTTTTTAGCAATCAGAGAAAAACTAGATTCTAAATCTGAAAAATCGATTGACT
>JAAWDC010000030.1 GCA_022793565.1 Bacilli bacterium | reverse complement strand
GGCTTTAGATAGTTTAGAAACTTTAGATTTAAGAACAAATCAAATAACAGATCCTAGTGTTCTATCAGATTTAACAAACTTATATAGTATCAGTTTAGAAGGAAATAATATCGTTGATCATTCATCACTTTATGGTTTTGTTGAAAGAGGTCTAATCAGTCAAGAAAATATAGGACAAATCACAAGTATAGAAGAAAAAAAGAGAGCTTAATCTCTTTTTTATTTGCCATTAACAATTATTTAAGTTTAATTTCCTCCAAATACTCATATGCACTTTGTAAAATAAGCTCATGATCATAGGTAGTATGAATTATAAATTTTTGATTTTTCTGAATATACTCATATATTTTTTGATCAATTTCTGGAGTAGGAAGAGTAGGGATTGACTCCTTTTTTACCCATACAAAGTCACCCTCATTGCACTCCTTTGGCATTTGATGTTTAATCTTTTCAACAAATATATACAAAACCCAATTATACTTTGGAAGTGGGGAAGTTTCAGTAACAATTCCCATGAGTTTTGGACAAGAAATTAAAATGCCAGTCTCTTCTTGAACCTCCCGAATAACAGCTTCTTCTGGAGTCTCTAATGGTTCTAACTTACCTCCAATAGGAATATATTGGTTTACGCAATCTTCTAAAGAATTTTTTTCTTTTCCTCGTCGGATTAATAAATACTCTTGATCTGTCTCTAGAACACAAAGAGAAGCACATCTTTTTCCATCTATCATAACTAATTCTCCTTTTCCATTAATTCCTTCAATTGATCTAGCTTTTCACAAATTTGTTTTAACATTCGTTCGTTAGGAGAAGTATCCTTAGGAACGTAATATTTTTTATTTCTTAAATTATTAGGCAAATACTGCTGTACCACAAAATTATTAGGATAATCATGAGGATACTTATAAATAGTAGAATGAATTTTTATTGTATCAGGAATATCATCACATCGTCCTGTTTCAACATCTGATATAGCACGATCCAAAGCGATATAAGCACTATTTGATTTAGGAGATAAAGCCATTTCAACAATAATTTCACCAAGTGGAATCCTAGCCTCTGGAAGACCTACCAATTCACTTGCATGAATAGCAGCCATGACTTTTGGACCAATATCAGGATTTGCAACACCAATATCTTCATAAGCAATAACGCTCATCCTTCTATAAATACTATCTAAATCTCCAATAGTGATCAATCTCGCCAGATAATGAAGAGCAGCATGTACATCACTCCCACGAATAGATTTTTGAAAAGCACTTAGCAAGTCATAATGCCCTGATTCATCTTTATCAGAAATTATAACAGGTTTATTATTAATATTTTTTAATAAATCCAACGTAATTTTCTTATCACTAGAAGAATAAAAAGCTATCTCCAATAAATTGTAGGCAAATCGAAGATCATTCCCAGAAAGACCTGCAATATACTTTAAACAATCTTCTTGAATTTCGATTCCCTCTAAATAAGGATGCCCAATCGCTCTTTTTAATCCATATAAAATCTCTTCTGTTGTCAAATCTTTTAATTCAAATATCTGACAACGACTTCGGATTGCTGGATTAATTTTATGATAAGGATTACTTGTAGTCATTCCTATTAAAGTGATTAAACCACTTTCCAGTTGAGGTAAAAGTAGATCTTGTTTATCCTTATTTAATCTATGAATTTCATCCATAATCAAAACAATTCCATCATACAGCTTCGCTTCTTCAACTACAGTATCAAAATCCTTTTTATTATTCATAGTAGCATTTAAAAAACGAAAACGAACACCAAGATCTTTCACAATAGCAGTAGCAATAGTTGTTTTTCCAATCCCCGGCTTTCCATATAATATCATAGAAAAAATCCGCTTATTATTAACTAAGTTTCTTAAAATCTTTCCATCACCAAGTAAGTGCTGCTGTCCTATTACATCGTCAATAGTACTTGGTGTTAATTTTAAAGCGAGTGGCTTATTCATATACATCACCAACTATATTTTATCAAAATAAACCAAAATATTAAAGAAATATGTTATAATTAAAACAGAATGTAGGGGAGTATTATGAAAATAGGAAAACAGATTGAAGAATACTTAGATTATGTTGTAGTAGAACAAAATTTAACACTAAATACAAAAAATTCTTATCAAAATGAATTAAACAAATACATGAGATTTCTAGTACGAAGAGGTATATGGGATATAGAAAAAATCAAATATGAAGATATTACAGATTATTTAAAAGAACTGGACTCATTAGACCTAAAACCTCAGTCTATTGCACACTCTATTACAGTAGTACGAAATTTTCACAAATATTTTGTAAAAACAGGAGATCTGGAGAAAGACGTGTCTAAAAATATCGACCATCCAAAACTTAGAAAGCAATTGCCTGCTACACTATCTGTGGAAGATGTAGACCGCTTACTAAATATAGAAACAATTACACCATTTGACTACCGCAATAAAGCTATGTTAGAATTATTATATGGTACTGGATTAAGAATTAGCGAGTTATTGAGTCTAACACTAAATGATGTAGATTTAATTAATTGTACAATACGATGTATGGGGAAGGGTAGAAAAGAGAGGATTGTTCCAATCAATGATTTTGTAATTGATTCACTATCAAAATACTTAGAAATAAGAAATCAACTAGAAAAAAAAGAAAGATATGATCAACTATTTTTAAACAATCACGGAAAGCCTATTACAAGACAAGGTTTCTTTAAAACACTAAAAAAATTACTTCTAGAAAAAGGCCTAAATAGTAATGTATCGCCACATACCCTACGCCATAGTTTCGCTACCCATCTACTCGAAAATGGTGCTGATCTTAGAGTGATTCAAGAGATGTTAGGGCATAGTGACATCGCTACAACTAGAATTTATACACATATTTCAAATAAAAAAGTAAAAGAAGACTATGAAGAATTTCATCCAAGAAAGGACGATGAATAATATGAAATTTAAAAGAGTATTTCTCGTAATACTAGATTCCCTAGGAGTAGGAGAAGCAATGGATGCTTCTAATTATGGGGATATTGGAGCCAATACACTCGGTCATATTAACGAAAAATATGATTTATTCGTACCTAATTTACAAAAACTAGGATTTATGAATACACTTACAATGGCGGATAAAGAAGAAGTAGAAGCATATTATACGATCGCTAGACCTACCAATCCTGGAAAAGATACTTTGACTGGGCATTATGAATTACTTGGAGTAAGAAACCTAGTTCCGTTTAAGTCTTTTATTGAGAATGGATTTCCAAGAGAATTATTAGATCAAATTGAACAACTGACAAAAAGAAGAGTAATTGGTAATAAAAATGCACAAGGATTGGATATAATTAATGAACTTGGAGAAAGGCATATGCAATATGGTTTTCTAATCCTATATACATCTAATGGCTCTAAT
>JAAWDC010000029.1 GCA_022793565.1 Bacilli bacterium | reverse complement strand
TACAATTCATTGTTAAATACACAGAGCACTGCCAAAGCGGTGTAATCGCTTCAATCGTTCGAATATTTCGCCCCTCACGCCCAATAATTCTTCCTTTTAAATCATCATTCGGCAAATTAACAACTGTTACTGTTTGTTCACTCGCAACATCGGAAGCAAATTTCTGCATAGAACTTACTAATAATTCTTTAGCCTTGCGATCTACCTCTAATTTTGCTTCATTCTCACTTTCTCTAATATAAGAAGTAATTTCTTTCGTCATTGCCTCTTTTACTTTACTCATAACCATCTCTTTGGCCTTATCAATACCAATTCCTGATATTTCATGCAATAAATCTAATTGTTGCTGCTTAATTTCTTCCACTTTTACCTGTTCGTCCTGGATTTCTTTTTGTTTATCAAATAACTTATTTTCACGATCATCCAATGTAGATTCTCTTTTTTGATAAAGCTCATCACGTTTATCCATATTCTTTTCTCTTTGAATCAAACGCTCTTCGGACATTTTTATTTCGTTTTTCTTTTCTTTCAAATCCTTTTCATATTCTAATTTTAACTTATGAATTTCTTCTTTTGTTTCTAAAATAGACTCTCTCTTTGCTTTTTCAGCATCCTTTTTTGACTTTTCAATTAAAGCCTCTACTCGTTTAGAAGCACTGTTTTCTCTATAATAATTAAAAAGAACACATAACCCAAAACCTAAAATTAATCCAATAACGACTAGTAAAATGGAGAATCCTAATTCAATCATATAATACCTCCATTTATCTATGTATATAATTATCCTATAATCATTACATCTAATTCTATTTTAAATTTAATAAGAAAATAAGTCAAGAATTCTTACTTCAAAATGGAAATTCAGTACACCAAAAAAAAAGAGTTAGGTAACTCTTCGACTAATTTTTAATATCTCTCTTCTCATAAACAAAAATTGTTATTAAAGCACATCCTACAGCAACTACAAGACTAATCACAATACCATAATTACTAAATAAATTTTCTCTTACGATAGATTCTAAATAATATCTACTATTATAACGGATCATCCAATAGTCTAAATATGGAATCGGTGTATAACTTAAAAAGCTTAAGAAGGTTAATCCAAGTTGTGAGATTAAAAACCAAATCATAAATGAAAATACAGTTAAAATTGAAACAATACTAGCAGTAAATGATGTACTCAAAGTAAGTGCAGATAAACCAAATAGTATCACTTGGAAACAACAAATTGGGATACCACAAATAAATAATTCTTTGAAATACCATAACCAGTAATTTATCTCAACTACCTTGTCATGACAAATAACTAATTTTGATGTAAATAAATCTCCAAATCCAGAGTAGAATCCAACAATAAGGAACATAATAAATGATCCTAATATCCATAATAAATAAGTATCAAAAATCAAATATAATATTTTAGAAAGTAGGATTGTTTTTCTCTTGATTGGTTTTGTTAACAAAAGTTTGACTGTTCCTTTATCATGTTCCTTCGCAACAATTCCAGCATGATAAATTGCAGATAAGAACATAATAACTAATCCTAAGTGAAGTCCTAAATTCATAAAATTCTTAGACGATAAATAGAAATCATCAATATTGTCACCCTTTAAATACAAATCATGTTTTAAACCATGATCCATAGAATATTTGGTAATCTTTTTCTGTTTGGACCTTTCTTTTCTCATGGTTTGATAATAAAAATTCATATTAACATACCCATCTTCTAAAGTTGAAATCCCAGACGAATCTCTAGCATAAAAAAGGCTTTGATACTCTCTAGCATTCACCGCTCTAAAATCATTTTCATCCATAATTTTATTTTGAATAATATATTGGTACCTTTCTACTACTGGCTTATCCATAGGTAAAGCACGTTTTTCTGATTCAAATATCAAATAATTATAAGCAAACTTCTCTGAAAGATAATAAGCATTCTGTTGGAGAGATTCTTTTAAAAGAGAAACATTTTTTTCTAAAAATAATAACTCCCTATCAATTTCTTCAATAGATTTATCATAGAATCTTTTTAATGTAGAAAAATAATATGGTTCCACAGAATGAGAAATTCCATAATATTCATCCTCTATTTTTTCTTCCTCGAGATAATTTTTAATCAAAGGATTTTGATAGTTTTCTTTTAATTGTTTCAACGCCTTATACTGAGCAGTGTAATAGGCAAAAGAATGTAAACTTCGGTTTTGCCAAACTAAATTATCTGTATCACCAATCAATTGATATGTTCTTTCATAGACTGGTTTTACTTCATCATAAGACTCAAAAAGTCCATCTACGATAACACGATCAAGTTTAGAATATTTCTTTTTAGCATCTTCATATTCCTTATGAAATTGGTTGATAGAAAGTGGCTCTGTAATTTCTTTTCCACCACCATAAAACTCTTCAAATTTAATAAGTCCAAAACAGCATAAAGATAAAACGATAGATGTAATAATCAATCTTTTAATAGAAAAATTTTTAATAAATTCACATCGAATTAATTGAAATAATCTCATACTATCACCTACCCAATACTTCCAGTAGTTTTCTCTAAAAACTCTTCCTCTAAACTAATATTTTTATCTTTAATTTCATCCATAGAAACACTTTCAATAATATTTCCATGATCTATCATAATAATACGATTACATACATTTTCTATTTCAGATAAAATATGACTCGAAATAAAAATAGTTATTCCATATACTTTATTAATTTGTTTTAGCATTTCTCTTAATTCTTTAATTCCTAATGGATCAAGTCCATTGGTAGGTTCGTCTAAAATCAATAATTTAGGTTGATTTAAAAGTGCTTGTGCTAGTCCTAATCTCTGTTTCATTCCCAAAGAATATGTTTTTACTTTATCATGGATTCTATTTTCTAGTTTGACCAATTTAACAATCGCATCTATACTTTTTTGATTATTTTTTAGTCCATACATTAAAGAAGTTATTTTTAAATTTTTTGAGCCTGAAATATTATCATATAGATCAGGATTTTCAATGATACATCCTACATTTTTTAATGCTTTTTCAAAATCTTTATTTAAATCATATCCACAAATTTGAATAGAACCACCATCGATATGATAAAGTCCTAAAATAGATTTAATAAAAGTAGACTTCCCCGCACCATTAGGACCAACAAAACCGACGATTTCTCCTTCTTCTAGACTAATATCTATGGAATGAAGAATCTCATTTTTTCCGAATTTTTTCTTAATTCCAGTAGCATCTAACACTTTCATGACTCCAACTCCTATTCTATTACTAAGCATAGCACAACAGTCAAAAATGACAAACAAAAAGAAGAAAATTTCTTTTTCATTTTCCTCTTCCTATTTTATTTTTTCTCACTAATTCCATAATATTCACGTACTTTAGCTTCGATTGCATCTGCTAAATCTTTATGATCTTTCAAGAATAACTTAACATTCTCTTTTCCCTGTCCAATTTTCTCTCCTTGATAAGCATACCAAGATCCACTTTTATCTAACACACCACAATCACTTGCTAAATCAATTAACTCTCCCTCACGAGAAACACCTTCCCCATACATAATATCAACAACTGCTGTCTTAAATGGTGGAGCAACCTTATTTTTAACAACTTTAACATTCGTCTTATTTCCAACAATTCCGTCTCCCATTTTTAAAGCTTCACTACGACGAACATCAAGACGAATACTAGAATAAAATTTAAGTGCACGCCCTCCTGGTGTAGTTTCAGGATTACCAAACATAACACCAACCTTTTCTCTCAATTGATTAATAAAAATTGCCGTTGTTTTTGTTTTATTAATCGTACCAGAAAGCTTTCTAAGAGCTTGACTCATAAGTCTTGCTTGAAGTCCAACGTGAGAGTCCCCCATATCACCATCAATTTCAGCTTGAGGAACAAGTGCTGCAACACTATCGATTACTACAATATTAACAGCTTCACTACGAACAAGTGCCTCACAAATTTCTAAAGCCTGTTCTCCTGTATCTGGCTGCGCTAATAATAATTCGTTAATATCAACACCCAAATTTTTAGCATATACTGGATCTAATGCATGCTCTGCATCGATAAATGCAGCTCTACCACCTTGTTTTTGAACTTCCGCAATCGCATGAAGTGCAAAAGTTGTTTTACCACTAGATTCTGGCCCATATATCTCTATAATTCTTCCCTTAGGATATCCTCCAACTCCTAAAGCAATATCTAAGGATAAGCTACCACTCGGAGTAACATCTAACTCTAAATGTTTATTATCTCCAAGTTTCATAATTGAACCTTTTCCAAATTGTTTTTCAATATCACTAAGCACTTTCTCAAGTGCTAAATCTTTATTTCCACTATTTTCTGCCTTTGCCATAAAAACCTCCTATATTTCTATACTGACAAACTAATCATAATATAAAAAACAAAAAAATGCAACACATTTTCAAACAAATGTTTTAGAAAATATTTGTTCGTATTCAATTGCTCTCTACAAATATTATTATACAAAAAAAAGAGGCCTTTCGACCTTTAATCTGTAAAAAGTATCTTTCTATTAATAGAATAATATTGAACCATAGAAACCAGAGACATGATGGTTGCAAAATAAATAAAGAATAAATCAACACGAACTCCCAAATATTCAAATGGCATATTGCTAAAGAAAAGTAAAGTCATTCCAAGTAACATAGTTGCTGTTTTAATTTTTCCAGAAGAGATGGCTGCAACCACTCTACCTTTGATAGAAGCTTCCATTTTAATGGCGTTTACTACAATATCTCTAGTAATAATAATAACTGGTACAAGAGGATGAATTAAACCCTCAGCAGAAAAAATAATCAGTACAGGATTTACCAAGATTTTATCTGCGATAGAATCTAGCATTTTTCCAAGATCTGTAACCATATCATATCTACGAGCCAAATACCCATCTAAAAAATCAGTAAGACTTGCCACGATAAAAATACCACCTGCAATAATATACCGTAAATCCATATCGATAACACTTCGAACAACTGGAATCTCTACCCCAATTAAATCAAATGGGAATATCAGCAATAACATTAAAACAATTGCCAAAAAAATACGAACAATTGTAAGCTTAGTAGGTAAATTCATATACTTCACTCCCATTTCCTAACAATTCATTTGTCATAGGATCATCTCTTGAAGAAAGACGAATAATAACCAATATAAGTAACATAAAAATTACAATCCCAACTAGAATTCCCAAAACAGGTTTTATAGGAAAATCTTTACGAATAGGAATTTTAGTATATGGAGATGCAATTTGATCCTTCTTAGTGTTTACATTCTCGCCTTTTTTATTTTTAATCTGTGCTAACGAAATTTTTGAAGTCCGCTCAAACATAAAATCATTAAACTCATCGGATAACTTATTAACATTAAGACCCAAATATTTCGCATAATCCTTCACATAATCTCGAAGAGAAAAAACATCTTTAAATGCACGAGCATTTCCTTCCTCAATATTCTCAAGTTGGACAATAGAAATATTTAAATCCTCGCTCACCTCTTCCAAACTTACACCGTTTTTCACTCGAGCTTGCTTTAAATAGGCTCCAATCTCTTTCATTTAAAACACCTCTATTAATCAAAATAATAGTACTTTATAAGCCATGTTCTGTACCTATTTCTAGGTGACAAACATTTATCTACCGAACAAATCGGTCCCCGATTCCGTTATAATTCCTTCCTCGAAGCTCCCCTACCAAATTTGGGTTTCTCACTCGCGGGGTTTACCACGTTTCACTCTTTTCTTTCGAAAAGTATCGTCACTGCGGCACTTTACAATTACTAATTCCATATTTAAAAAACTTAGGAATCCTCATCGCCGTTAGTATAAAACTACCTAAGGTTATTTTTTCCCTTAGCACGAACACTAAAAGCATTCCAGCTTTTGTGAGCATGGACTTTCCTCTATATTATAAAAATACAGCGTTTGTCAAAGTACTACTATAGATCATCTTCATCTAGTTCACTGTCTTCTTCCAATGCAGAAGATTTTCCGTAAACAATTTTTTCAAGATTAGAAACACGCCGAATAATATCCATGTTCGTAACCTCTTTATCACTTGTCTTAGCGATATCGATACTCATTCTAACATTTCTAAGTTCTCGTTTCAAGTTCATAATCTCTTTTAACAAATCTTCTTTTTCTTTCTCGAGACCTTTGATTATAGCATAAAACTGCTCATAATCACCGATAATCTGATCTAAAAATTGATCAACTTCTTTTAAACGATACCCTCTAGTATCAATTTTAAATTCCCTCTCTAATATATCTTGTGGTGTTAAAGAAATCTTTTCTTGCATCATTTTATCACCAATCCCTTATGCTACTATTATCCCAAAGTTCTTAAAAAAAGTCAACGAAAAGAGCCAAGGTCTTCTGCAATATAAAAATCCCCATATTTCTTCGCGAAATCCAACTCTTTTTCAGTGCGAATAGTCCAAAGATAAATAAGCATTCCCTTCTTTTTTAACTGAGTGATAAACGAAGAAGGAAGCCCTTTCCAGTCATAGGAAACAAAGGAAGGTCGTATAATAAAATGAACAAAAAAGAAAGAATTCACAAGCAAATAATACCAATAATATTGATTCCTTGAATTTGGTGAAACTAATAACCCCGTAGAATACTTTTTCTTTTTCAAAAACCACCGAACAATTCGAAAATCAAAAGATTGAATTTGAACACTCCCAGAATATGTAGAAAGCATTTGTTCAAGCAATCGACAAGTCCTAGAATAATTACGACATCTCTTCACT
>JAAWDC010000028.1 GCA_022793565.1 Bacilli bacterium | reverse complement strand
GAAATTTGGATTATCGTCAAATTATATCTCTAATAGATAACTGTTCTTTAATAGATATAAAATCTATTATTAGAAATGAACTATTACCAATAGCTCTTAATGTGGGAGATGAAAATCTTTGCAGACAGTTGATAAGAAGAGGAGCTACTATTATTTGTTACGATGAAAACGGGCATGATGGAACGGCTATGAAATATAGCGCTGAACAAATTAATATGTTCCAATCTTTAAATGAAGAATACAATCCTAATAAAGAATGTGAAGATTTATTAGCAGAAATTGGCTGTGGAAATAGAGTGCTTTCAAAAAAAAAGAAACCAATTAAAAACAGTGGAAATCCAAAAACTTGCAACTAATGATTTCTGTATGAAACTAACGCTTTAGACGAGTTAGTAAGCACACTACAAGATTGGAAAAATCAATAACGATGTGCACAAAGGGGAGGCTCCCTTTTGAATCCCCATTGAAGCAATAACATTACAAACTAACGCAAGTAAAGTTATTGCCTTTTTATTTGTCCTGCGAGCAAAAAAGACCACCACTTTCATCAGTATAGCTGACAAAACATATAGGTTTTAATTATAAATATGAAATAGGTAAAACTAATAATAATGAAAACGTGTCACTTAGAATCAACAATCTGGAAACATTTACCATAACTGAAGGAAAAGTTAACATAATATCGGAGTGATTTTTAATTAAACTTATCAGAATAGAACGATCCCAAATGCTATAAATTAGAAGATTACTAGAAAATAACAGAAGTGTTAAGCAATTGGAATATATACTCAAACAGGAAAACTGGACGATAATGTTCAGTTTTTGATTTATAAGTTTCTAAATAGAGGTAGAAAAACAGTGAAATTCTATGTAAAGAAAGGTTACATAATACAACAATTCATAGATAAGTGCATATACTTATGATATAATAAATATAGGATGTGGTAGAATGAAAGTCATCATTAGTGCTGGTGGTACAGGGGGGCATATTTACCCTGCGTTAGCTATCATTCACAAAATTAAAGAAATGGAACCTAAGAGTGAGTTTTTGTATATTGGAACGACAGATCGAATGGAGCATACAATTATACCAAAAGAGAATATTCCATACTTTGCGATTGAAATCTCAGGATTGAATAGAAAACATTTATTTAAAAATGTAAAAGTAGTAAAAAATTATTTAAAAAGTATTAGAAGTTTAAGAAAGAAAATAAAAGAATTTAATCCAGATATTGTTTTAGGTGTAGGAGGATATGTAACAGCACCCGTAGTATCTACTGCCAAAAAACTAGGATACAAGACATTAATTCATGAACAAAACTCAATTCCAGGAGTTTCTAACAAATTCTTATCAAAATATGCAGATAAGATTGCTGTATCTCTAGAAGAGAGCCTTCAGTATTTTCCAAAAGAGAAAGTATTTTTATCTGGTAATCCAAGAAGCGAAGAGATTGGAAAAGTAAAAGCTATTTCCAAGCAGGATTTGGGATTATCTGAAAATAAAAAGCTTGTATTAATTGTAATGGGATCTTTAGGATCTACCTCTATCAATGAAAAACTAAAAGAAATGTTACCTTTTTTTGAAGAGAAAAATTATGAATTAATTCTTGTAACGGGGAAAGATTACTATGAACAATTAAAAGATGAGAAAAGACCTTCCAATGTCAAAATTGTTCCATACCTAGAAGAAATGTTACGTGTTCTTAAAAAAACAGATTTGATTGTGACAAGAGCAGGGGCATCTACTATTGCAGAAATTACTGCAATTGGTCTTCCAAGTATAATGATACCTAGTCCATATGTTACTCATAATCATCAATTAAAAAACGCTCAAGCACTGGAAAAGAAAAATGCAACTATAATTATTGAAGAAAAGGATTTTACAAAAGAACTTTTGCTCCAAAAAATAGATTTTATCTTGAATGATGATAAAGTTTATGAGAAAATGAAAAAGAGTGCCAAAGCATTGGGTGTAGAAGATTCTGCTACTAGAATTTATAAAACAATTCGGGCTTTAATAGATGGGGAATAGACATGGAAGAATTAATAAACGAAATAAAAAAAGAAGAGTATGGGAAAGTTTTAACCGATGTATCCTTAAGGGAATATACAACATATAAGGTTGGGGGTAACTGCAGGATAATGGTCTTCCCCAGAAATATTGAAAAGCTAGTACAACTAATTCGAAAACTAAAGAAGAAAAAAGTTACATACATGGTATTAGGAAAAGGATCAAATGTATTATTCAGCGATCAAGAATATAAAGGGGTAATTATAAAACTAGACTGTTTAGACCATATTGAGTGGCGAGGAAATAAATTGATTGTAGGTGCTGGTGTCTCTTTAATGAAAGTAGCGATGATGTCAGTAAGAAAGGGACTATCAGGGTTAGAATTTGCAACAGGAATTCCAGGGTCAGTTGGTGGTGCAGTCTATATGAATGCAGGTGCCTATAAAAGTGATATGGGGTATGTAGTTTCTTCTGTCAAAGTCTTAACCCCAAACTTAAGAGTAATTACTATGGTAAATAAAGAATTACAATTCCATTACCGTACTTCATTTTTTAAAACGCACCCAGGATATATTTGTTTAGAAGCCACAATTAAATTAAAACCTGGAAAAAAAGAAGAAATAGAGGAATTGGTACAAGAAAGAAAAAAGAGAAGACTAGAAACACAACCTCTAGAATATCCGTCAGCAGGTAGCGTTTTTAGAAATCCAGAGGGATTATTTGCTGGAAAACTGATCGAAGATTTAGGATATAAAGGACTTAGCAAAGGGGGAGCAATGATCAGTGCAAAGCATGCCAATTTTATTGTGAATTATCAAGAGGCAAAGGCAAAAGATATAAAAGATTTGATAGACTTTATCCAAGAGGAAGTTCGAGAAAAATATCAAATAGAATTAAAAGTAGAACAAGAATTTAAGAATTGGGAGTAAGTTATGGAAAAGAAAAAGGCAAGGAAAATAAGAATTCGTTTCATACCAATCTTAATTGTATTGGGACTTTCTATCTGTCTTTTTTTTGGTGGAAAGACTATTTTAGCACTACCGATTCAAAATATCATAGTGCTTGGAAATAACTATTTAACAGATCAAGAGATTATTGAATTAGCAGAAATCGAAGAATATCCAAGTTTTATTCTCAGCTTTTTCGGAAAACTAGAGAAGAAGATTAAAGAAAACCCATGGGTTAAGAAAGTAAAGATCCATAGGAAATTATGGGGGATTATTGAAATTCAAGTAGAAGAAGCTATGCCTCTTTTTGAAAAATTAGAAGAAAAGAAAATAGTCTTATCCAATCGAAAAGAAATCTCAAGTACAGAACTAAAGGTACCAGTCTCTGGATTATTAAATTATATACCTAGTAATAAATATGAGAATTTTATTACGCAAATGGAAAAAATTAATTCGAATATTCGCTACCTAATTTCTGAAATCACCTATCTACCAAACGAG
>JAAWDC010000027.1 GCA_022793565.1 Bacilli bacterium | reverse complement strand
GTTAGACAAAATCAATATGGATTAAACGAACTTCCTCAAAAAAAAGGGACTAGTGTTTTTCAAATATTGTGGGAGGAGCTTACAGATCCAATTGTCTTGCTTTTAATCGTAACAGTCTTTTTTTCTTTTTTTATAGGGGAAATTGTTGATGCTTGTGCAATTGTCTTTATTATTTTAGTTGATTTAGTTTTAGGAACGATTCAGGAATGGAATGCGGAAAAGAGTGCAATGTCTTTGGCTAATCTGATTCGAGTTCATTGTAATGTGATTCGAGATGGGAGAGCAGAACAAATTGATTCTAGCGAACTGGTGATTGGGGATATTGTGGAATTAGAATCAGGAGACAAAATTAGTGCCGATTTAAGGATTCTTGAGAGTCATAATCTTCAAATTGATGAGGCTGTTTTGACAGGAGAGAGTATCAGTGTACAGAAGAATGAGCGAATAGTAAAAGAAAATACGCCTTTGGCAGAACGAAAGAATATGGTATATGCAGGAACTTCTGTCATTACTGGACGAGCACTTTGTGTTGTTGTTGCGACTTCTTTGGCTACAGAGATTGGTTCAATTGCAAGTCATGTAGCAAATACAAAGGAAACGAAGTCTCCCTTAACAATTCGGATGGAAAAGTTTTCCAAACAGATTACCTTTTTGATTGTTATTATTGCAATTATTATTGCACTAATCCTTTATCAAAAGGGAGTGCCAGGAAATGAGATTTTTTTATCAGTGATTGCTCTTAGTGTATCTGCGATTCCAGAAGGTCTTCCTCTTGCTTTAACTATGGCTCTTACGATCGGTTCTAATCGAATGGCTAAAAAACAAGTGATTGTGAAGAGATTAAATTCAGTAGAAAGTCTTGGAAGCTGTACTGTAATTGCTAGTGATAAGACGGGGACATTAACTGTAAATGAGCAAACAGCAAAACGTATTTTGTTACCAACAGATGAGGAATTTGAAATTGAAGGGCGTGGATATAATAATCAAGGAAAAGTGATTCCTTTGAGGGAAAGTTCTTTAGAGAAAGCTACTTTTATTTCTCTTCTTGGTGTTTTAAATAATGAGGCTCATTTGGAAAAGAAAAAAGGGGCTTGGGAAAGCTATGGAGATTCTATCGATATTGCCTTTTTAGCTCTTGGAAAAAAATTAAATATTGATTCTTCTACTTATCCTATTGTTGGAGAAATTCCTTATGAATCAGAAAATAAATATTCGGCAGTGTTTTATGAGAAAGATGGAGAAGTACATTGTACTGTTAAGGGATCGGTTGAGAAAATTATAGAATTTTCTAAGACAATGATTGATCAGAAGAGTATTTGTTCTATCGATTCTAAGCTTTTACTTCGTCAAAATGAATCGCTTGCTAAAGAAGGATATCGTGTGATTGCCTTGGCAGATGGGGTAGTTGCTAAGAAAGAGGACTATTCAGAGAGAGATATTCAAGAATTGACATTTCAAGGGATGGTTGCTTTTATTGATCCAGTTCGAGAAGAGGTACGTGAATCTATCGAGAAATGTAGAGAAGCAGGGATTAAAGTATTAATGATTACAGGGGATCATCCATTGACAGCTTTTTCTATTGCGAAAGAGTTAAATCTTGTAGAAAGGGAAGAAGAAGTCACTACAGGCTCAGAAGTTTTAGCGTATTTAGAGAAAGGAGAACAGGCTTTTGATTCATTTATTAAAGAAAAGCGTGTTTTTACTAGAGTAACTCCTATGGATAAATTACAAATTGTAGAGTCTTTAAAAAGACAAGGAGAGTTTGTGGCAGTTACTGGAGATGGGGTGAATGATGCACCAGCCATTCGTAGTGCTAATATTGGTGTTGCGATGGGTAGTGGGACTGATGTTGCCAAAGAAACAGCTTCTATGATTATCATTGATGATAATTTTAAATCTATTGTTGCAGGAGTTGGGGAAGGTAGATGTGCCTATAGTAATATTCGAAAAGTATGTTATATGCTTTTGTCTTGTGGTCTTGCAGAAGTTCTGTTTTTCGTTTTGTCTATTTTATTTGATATGCCAATGCCATTAGTAGCTATTCAGTTATTGTGGTTAAACCTAGTTACAGATGGACTTCAAGATTTTGCGTTGTCTTTTGAGAAGTTAGAACCTAAGGTGATGGAGGAACCACCTAGAGATCCGAAGGAATCATTATTTAATCGTTCTTTATTAGAGGAAGTTTTAATAGCGGGACTTGCGATTGGATTGATTGTTTTTGCTCTTTGGTATTATTTGATTGAACATATCGGTATGGAAGTTGGATTGGCCCGTGGATATGTGATGGCATTAATGGTATTTATTCAAAATGTTCATGTATTTAATTGTCGAAGTGAGAAGGATTCCTTTTATAAGATTTCGTTGAAAAGCAATATTCTAATTCCAATTGTTATTTTTAGTTCTATATTACTTCAAATGTTAGTTATGGAAGTGCCTTTTTTAAGTACCTTTTTACAGACATCGTCTATTCCAGTTGTGGACTTACTGAAACTTGCCTTATTATCAACTGTCATTTTGTGGATTGTCGAGTTATATAAGAAAATTAAATATCATCATTAGTTTTGAGGAAAAGGATATTCTTTTCCTTTTCTTTTTATGTTATAATATAACCGTTAAAACAAGAGGGATTGTGATGAGGTTTATGGATGTAATAGATAAAGTACAACAATTACTTGGGCAAAAAAAGATTGAGGCTGCTAGAGAACTTTTAGAAGAAAACAAAAGTGAATTAAATTATGATGATTATTATGCCTATTCTGGTCTTTGTTACGAGATGGGGACACAGTATGATATGGCATTGAAAGAATATTATAAGATCCAGTACGTTGGAGAAAGAATTAATTCAAAGTTTTATCATTTTCATATTGCTGTTTGTTTAAATTCTTTGGGAAAACCTAAGCAAGCATTGGCTAATTTGGTTGAAATAGAACATTATTTATCCAAGAAAGAAGTTTCTCTTCATTTTCAATTTTATGTTTCTTATAATATGCTTGGTGAAGAGGAAAAAGCTTTAAAGCATATTCGAGCAATTTGTAAAGTTAATAAAGCTCCATTTTATCAACTTCGGTATGCTAATTTATTGAATAATTTGGGATTCTGTAAAGAGGCATATCAGATAGAATCAAAATTTTATAAGAAATATTCAGAGGATCCTTTTTTAGTTCGAGAACTTTCTTCCAGTACTTACAATTTGCAAAATTATAAAGAGGCAAAAATTTATTTAGAAAAATTAATTGAATTAAAGGCTGCTGCTGATTGGGATTATATATATCTTGCGAATATTTATATTTTTTCTGAAGAGTATC
>JAAWDC010000026.1 GCA_022793565.1 Bacilli bacterium | reverse complement strand
GTATTGTGTTGAAATCAATTTTTTGTCCCTCTCCCAATTCAATATCTTTTATAACATTCATAATTGTCGTTAGTGTTTTTAGACCTAAAAAGTCCATTTTTAGTAATCCTAATTCTTCTAAATATTCCATTGGAAATCCAGTTAAATAAAGATCATCATTTTTAGTTAGTGGGATTACTTCGTCTAGATCTTTACTACACATGACAATTCCTGCAGCATGGGATGATGTATGTCTTGGAAACCCTTCAATTTCCATTGCAATTTTCAACATTAGCTTTAGCTTTTCATCGGAATCAATTATTCTTTTAAAATCTTCTTGTTTATAAAAATCATTCAACTTTAATTTTGTAAATGCAGGGATCTTCTTTGTAATAGAATCTACTTGATATATTGGAACATTCAAAACTCTAGAGACATCACGAATTGCCTGTTTTGCCGCCAGTGTTCCAAATGTTACAATTCCAGAAACTCTTCTCTTCCCATATTTTTCAGTTACATATTCGATTACTTGATCTCTATAAACATCTGGAAAATCGGTATCTATATCGGGCATACTAATTCTCTCTGGATTCAAGAATCGTTCAAAGAGAAGATCGTAATGGATCGGGTCTAAATCTGTAATTCCAATTGAATAACACACGAGGGATCCTGCCCCACTTCCTCTTCCAGGACCTACTAGTATATGATTTTTCTTGGCATATCGAATAAAATCATATACCACTAGAAAATAATTGGAAAAACCCATTTTATCAATTACTGCTAATTCATAGGTTAAGCGTTCCTGATATTCTTTAGACACTTTATTTTCTAGTCTTCTTTTTAAACCTGCTTGAGCTAAAGATGTTAGATACTCATGGGAAGAACATTCATTTTTTGTATCATAGATTGGTAATAAAAGTCCGTTTTCATTCCATTCAAATTGACATTTTCTTGCAATTTCTTCTGTTTGAAATATACCATCATTACTAGAATAGTCATAGATGTTGTCTAGATCTAACTCTAAATTTTCTGTTTCATATGTCGTTTGATCAGCAATCGTTTTCCCATCTCTAATCATCCATAGATATTTTAAATAGGAAGATTGCTCCTTTTTTAAGTATTGACTCTTTCTTAAAAAGACTACCTGTTCTGTTTCTAGACGACAGCCTTTCTCTTCTTGCTTATTTTTATATCCTAAATACGTTTCTTCTATAATTTCTTTTAATTCTTTAAATGTAGATAAATATTCATAAGGAACAATACTAAGAAGGGACTCTTTATAGTTTTTAATATCTTCAATTGTTACTTTTCTTTCTTCTTGAATTGTTGATAATTTTATTAGAGACTGATATCCTCTATAATCTTTGGCATAGAGTAAAGCTATATCATTTTCTAATAAGATTTCTAATCCTATTACTGGATGAATATTTTTCTGTTTACACTTTTTATAAAATTCCATCATCCCAAATAAATTAGAGTCTGTAATAGCGATCGAAGTTATGTGATTTTGAAGACAGAATTCTAGTAGATTATCAATTTTTATTAAACTGGATAATAAGGAATAATTTGTTTTTACATAAAGTGGTGTATACATAGAATCTCTCTCCTTTTCATTTATATTTTACCACAAAACTATATCATCTATAGAGAAATATACTACATTTATTTTTTAGTTCGTCTTGTTTTTTTCATTATTCCTTCCTATTTTTCTTTTTCGGAATTTTATACTTAAATAATCTATAAAATCTATTGTTTTGTTTGACAATCCATTAAAACTATGGTAAAGTTATAAGCGCAAGTTAATATGTATCAAAAGGAGGAAAAAAGAATGGCAGTTAAAATTAGTAATAAAAAACCTTTATTCGGAAATAAACGTTCTCATGCATTAAATGCTACTAGAAAGAAACAAGGAGTAAATCTTCAAGTAGTTACTTTAGAAGATGGTACCAAAGTAAGACTTAGTGCTAGAGAAATTAGAACTTCTAGAAAAAACGAAAAAGTAGAAGAAATTGTAACAGAAAATACTGAAGTAAGCGAGTAAAATTGCTTATTTTTTATTTTAATTAAAGAAACTATGTGCAGTGGTTAGAGAATCTTACTCGAGGAGACTAAGTTTATTTTCCATTTCTAATGTTGTTCTAGAGAATATAAAAAGAAAAATCTACTTATTTTGAAACAGACTATAGGAACTCAAATTTTTGGTGAGCCTATAGTTATTTTATTCTTTGGCAATTATTCGTTAACAAAAATAACTATTATTAAAAGAAGGTGCTTTTTATATAGACACCTTCTTCTTTTTATTAAGAAACTAAAATTCCTTTTACAATATTAGATTCATTAGATTTCGTAGCAATCATTTGATCCACTAAACTAGATGTTGTATTTGTATAATTTAAAGTAATCCTACTTCCTCCTCCAGCAGCCGCTCTACCCGCAAATATCTCACTATAACTATTGACATTAGTGCTCGAAATTGTGATAGTAGCAGTTAAATTTACACATCCATAAAACATCATATCAAAGATTTGAACATTTCTCGTATCGAAACCACTCAAATCCAGGTTCTTTAATCTCCAACAAGAGGTAAACATATAAGACATATCTGTAACATTCCTCGTATCAAAACTACTAAAATTTATTGTTTCCAACTTTACATCTGCCCAAAACATATATTTCATGTTCTGTACATTTCTTGTATCAAAACTAGAAAGATCTAAAGTCTGCAGTTCCTCGCATTCATCAAACATCCACTGCATCTGTGTAACATTAGAAGTGTCAAAATTACTAACATCCAAACTAGTAAAACTTCTACACGATTGAAACATAGAAGACATATTGGTTACTTTGGTTGTTACAAAACTACTTAAATTTAATTCTGTTAG
>JAAWDC010000025.1 GCA_022793565.1 Bacilli bacterium | reverse complement strand
TTATACATTAAATATGCATATGCTATTTTATTACTTCGTCCAACACGCCCTCGAATCTGATACAATTGACTAAGCCCAAAACAATCTGCATTTAAAACAATTAAAGTATTAACATTAGGAATATCAATTCCAGTCTCAATAATCGTAGTACACAATAAAATATCATACTCATGATTAATGAAAGAGTTCATACGATCCTCTAGTTCTTCTTTACTTAACTTTCCATGTGCACAAATAATCCTAGCCTCAGGAACAAGTTGATGAATATCCAGTGCTTTTTTTTCAATAGTCTCTACTCGATTATATAATAAGAATACTTGCCCTTTTCTAGATAATTCCTTATAAATTGCATCTTTAATAATTTGATTATTCTCTTCAATTACATAAGTTTGAACTGGGTATCGATCTACTGGTGGAGTTTCGATTAACGATAAACTACGAATTCCAACCATAGACATCTGAAGTGTTCTGGGAATTGGCGTAGCTGTAAGCGTTAAAACATCAACATTTGTCTTATATTCTTTAATTTTTTCTTTATGAGTAACTCCAAATCTTTGCTCTTCATCAATGATTAATAACCCCAAATCATGAGGCTTAATATCATTACTTAATAAGCGATGTGTACCAATTACTACATCAATACTTCCATCTTGTAATCCTGATATAATTCTCTTTTTCTCTTTTTGGGTCGTAAATCGGTTTAACAAAGCAATTCGAACTGGAAAATCATGAAAGCGATTTAAAGCGTTATTATAATGCTGATTAGAAAGAATTGTTGTCGGACATAGGTATAAAACTTGCTTAGAATCCATAACTGCCTTAAACATAGCGCGAAAAGCAACTTCTGTCTTTCCATAACCAACATCTCCACATAAAAGACGATCCATAGGTACTGTCGACTCCATATCATGTTTAATTTGATCGATTGCCATTAACTGATCTTTAGTCTCTTGATATTCAAATGATTCTTCAAAAGATTCTTGAAACTCTCCATCTGGACTAAAAGCAAATCCTTTTTTCATCTCCCGCTCAGCATATAAATGAATTAACTTATCAGCAATATCATGGATCTTACTTTTAACACGTGCTTTTACTTTGTTCCAATCAGAACCACCAAGCTTACTAATCTTAGGAGATACTCCTTCATTTCCTGAATATTTACTTATTAAATCAATTTTTTCAACAGGAATATACAACTTATCCTTTCCTGCATATAAAACCTCTAAATAATCCTTCTGTAAATCATTTAAACTGATCGTATGAATTCCATTATAAATACCAATACCATGAACATTATGAACAACATAATCCCCAATCTCCAACTTATGAATATCTTTGATTTTAGAAGCATATTTAAATTTTGTTTTATACTTTTTCTTCGGAACAAAACTACGGAAAAGATCTAGATCAGAAATAACAACATAATCCCCAAAAAGAAATCCCTTCCCAATACTTTTCTCAATAATATTAACCTTTCCTTCAAAAAAATGATCTTCATCAGTTAATATATAAGGAACTTGCAACTCTTTTATAAAAGTACGAATCTGATGTTTCTTTAAACAGATCCAAATTTTCTTATTCAAATACAATTGATCTTTTAAAAAGGTTTGAATTAGCTCTATATTTTCATTAAAAGGAAGAAGTTCTTTACTATCGTAGTGAAGGATCTCAACAGAAAAATCAGACAAAATATTATCTATCGTTAAGTAATGAATTACATTTTTTGGAACAATCTCCGAAAGATCAAACATATAATTTGACTGAAAGGATTGATCTTTCTCTAGGTGATACTCAAAAATCTCTTTAACTAGCAACTCGTAACTCTTTTCTAACTGTGGATAATCTTTATATATAACAACAGCAGATTCTAAATATTGATAAATACTAGAAACAGAGGTAGAAAGATTCAACAAATTTTTTTGTTTTGCCTCATATTGTGCTGGATATTCTTTTAATAAAAATTCAGTATATGGATCAATAGAAATATCTAGAACATTTTCTAAAGATTTCTGAGTATCTTCATCAAAAAGACGAATAGAATCAATTGTATCACCAAAAAATTCTAATCGAACTGGATGATCACAGCCCAAAGGAAAAACATCAATAATAAAACCACGAACAGAAAATTCTCCAGTCTTAGTAACAATAGATTCCTTAGTATATCCAATATGATATAAATCCTCAACTAATTTTTTGGGATCAATCTCATCTCCAACAGAATAAGTAAGATGACATTTCTGATAAAGATCTTTGTCAGGAAGAAAACGAAGATATCCCATTAGATTAGTAACTACAATATTCCTTTTATTTTTTAAAATAGAATTCAATGTTTCTAAGCGATTTACCATCAAATCTGGACTAACTGCAATTGCTTCGCTTGTTAAAAAATCATCCATTGGAAACAAAGAAACAGAAGAAATATAACTGCTCAAACTATCAAAGATTTGATTTGCTTCATATAAAGAAGATGTAACAATCAAGATAGAATCTTGACGACTCTCCCATAGATTTTTAACATAAACAGAAAAAAGCTCGGTCGTTAACCCAGCAAGTGCAATATTATTAACTTTATTTATTTGAAAACAATCATTAAGCATCTGTAATCCCCTTTTTTAATTTTCCATTATATTTATTCATTAAATTATCAAAACTCATAATAAAGTAATCATCCAAGATCAGTTGAACTTCACTTCTGACATTACTTAAAAGTTCTTTCTCAGAAGCTGAAATTTTTCCCAAAACATAGTCTTTAGTATCAATATTCTTATTATTAGAAATTCCAATTTTTATTCTACAATATTCTTGTGTACCTAAATGTAATTCAATATTCTTTAAACCATTATGCCC
>JAAWDC010000024.1 GCA_022793565.1 Bacilli bacterium | reverse complement strand
GAAGTAGCAAAAAAACGACAACGTTTTTATGTTACTTTTTTTATACTAAAATGGGTGAAGAACATGAGAGCATTTTATATCTTTAAAATTAAAGAAGAGGTACAAAAATTATATTTTGATTCTCCAGAAAATCTTTATCATATTTTAAAATATTTGTATTATTTAAGAAAGAGAGAGAATACTGATGGCGTTGGTTTTTTTCATCAATTGGTGGATATTATTGATAAGCATTCTTTAAATAGGCAAATATTTATTAAATATCATAAGGAGAGAGTGTATTCTAAACTTGGAAATATTCATGTAATCAATGATCTCTATAGGGATGAGATTAGTAGTTTAAACATTAAGTTTAGTTATATCTTACTAGAATGTAATCAAAATACTTCTTCTTTTTTTTCTATTTTATCTAATACATCGGATTATTTTTTTATTTGTGATTTTATGAATCAGGATTATTTTTGGTTATCCGATGCGAAAGTACTTGTCTAAAGTATTATTTTCTAGTAAACTATAGGAGATGAGGAGATGATAGTATGTTATTAGATGTCGTTCAGGTTCTTGGTGGATTAATTGTTGGGTTAATTATTGGGTTTCTTTTGGCTAGAAAGTTTATGATGAAGTATTTGAAGAAAAATCCTCCAATTAATGAAGAGATGCTTAAGTCTTTAATGATGCAAATGGGAAGGAAACCCAATCAAAAGCAAATTAATCAGATGATGAAGTCTATGCAAAAATATATGTAATAGAATGTGTTTTTAATGGGTATTCTAAGAAAAGAAAAGAAGTGATATGAAAAATATAAAAATCTCTTTTTTCTTTTCTTTTTTTTTGATATAATGATTACAGAATAAAGAGGTGTGCTTATGAATTTGACAAAGGAGATCAAGAATGAGATCTTTCGAGAGTATGATATTCGAGGTGTTTATCCAACTGAGATTAATGCAGATGTTAGTTATACAATAGGGAAAGCTTATGGTACTTACATAAAACAAAAACAGCAAAAGAAGTGTATTGTAGGATATGACAATCGATATTCTTCTAAAGAATTGGAAAGTGCATTAATTCAGGGGATTATTTCGACAGGAGTTAATGTTTTGGATTTGGGGTTGGTAACGACACCAATGTATTATTATGCTTGTATTAAGGCTGGGCTTCCTGCTGGAATTATGGTGACTGCTAGTCATAATCCAAAGGATGATAATGGTTTTAAGTTTTCTTTTGATGAGTCTGGGAACGCAAAAGGAAAGGAAATTCAAGATTTTTATCAGTTTGTAATTGATGGTAATTTTGATGATGGGGATGGCGTTATTGGTTTTTACGATGTAAAAGAAGATTATTGTAAGTATCTACTTTCTTCTGTACAGATTGATCCTACTCGACAATTGAAAGTTATTATAGATTGTGGAAATGGGACAACTACTTTTTTTGCGCCAATGGTTTATAATGCTACTAAAGAAAAATTAGTTGTTTTATATGGAAAGAGTGATCCTGATTTTCCGAATCATCATCCAGACCCTTGTGTAGAGGAGAATTTAAAAGTATTGAAGGATGCTGTGGTAGAGCTTCAGGCAGATGTTGGAATTGCTTTTGATGGGGATGGAGATCGTGTTGGTATTGTTAACGAAAAGGGTGAACATATTCCAGCAGATCAACTTATGATTTTATTAGCAAGGGATATTTTGCCAAATTCTGAGAATAAGCGAGTATTATATGATGTTAAGTGTACAAAGGCATTACCAGAAGAAATTGAGAGACTTGGTGGGGAGGCAATTATTAGTAGGACTGGTAATTCTTATACTAAGGCTGGTACAAAGGAAAATGATTGTGTCCTTGGTGGGGAATATTCTGGTCATATATTTTTCCGTGACAAATTTTTAGGGTTTGATTCTGGGCTTTATGCAGGTCTTCGTGTTATTGAAATTTTAAGTAAGACAAATCGACCTTTGAGTGAACTTTTGGAGGATATTCCTAAATATTATTCAACAGAAGAAATCAAGATACAGTCTACGGATCGTAGAAAGAAATTAGTTGTGCAAGCTATTAAGGATTATTGTAAAGATGCTGGTTATCCATTGATTGATATAGATGGTGTGCGAATTGAATTAGACGATGGATGGGCACTTATTCGATATAGTAATACCGGTCCTCATATTACGGCTCGTTTTGAAGGTAAATCAGAAGAGGCTCGAGATAAGTTAAAAGAATATTTTATGACTTTGATAGATAATTTTAATATTTAATTGGGATTATACTGTCAATATCGGTTATGAATTTTTAAAATAAAAGTAAACTTGACTGTCAAAAAATGTCTTGTTTCTTTTTTTTGCCTTTATTTTTTGGTATAATGTTAAGAGGAGAGTGAAGAGTATGGCAGCAAAATATGATGCAAGTTCGATCAAAATACTAGAGGGGTTAGAGGCTGTTCGTAAGCGTCCTGGAATGTATATTGGTTCTACTGATAAGCGAGGGCTTCATCACTTAATATGGGAGATCGTTGATAATGCTATTGATGAAGCAATTAACGGTTATGGTGATTTGATTAAAATTACTCTTCACACGGATGGAAGTATTAGTGTTGAGGATCGTGGTCGTGGTGTTCCAACAGGGATGCATGCGTCTGGCCGTCCTGCTCCAGAAGTGATTTATACTGTGTTACATGCTGGAGGGAAGTTTGAAGAGGCAGGATATAAAGTGTCAGGTGGATTACACGGTGTTGGAGGAAGCGTTGTAAATGCACTTTCTAAATGGATGGAAGTGACCATTCGTCAAAATAAAAAAGAATATTATATTCGATTTGAAAATGGCGGAAAGGTTCAAGTTCCACTTAAAGAGATCGGTACTAGTGGAAAAACCGGAACAACCGTTCGGTTTTTACCTGATGATGAGATTTTTTCTGTTACTAATTTTTCCTATACCACAGTATGTGAGAGAATGCAAGAATCTGCTTTTTTGATTAAAGGAATTACGATTGATATTTTGAATGAGGCAGATGGTAGGCATGAGAGTTATTGTTATCAAAATGGACTTGTGGAGTTTGTAAAATACTTGAATGATGGAAAAAGTAAGTTGCATGATGCTATTTCCTTTGAAGGTTGTAAGGATAAAATTGAAATGGAAATTG
>JAAWDC010000023.1 GCA_022793565.1 Bacilli bacterium | reverse complement strand
TATTTTTTGGAGGTTCATGTATGGATGTAATTGAGTTTATTGATAGATTTAAAGATGTAGTTCCTTATCAGCTTTTCCTTAGGGTTGGGGGAATTGAAAAAAATAACAGGATCAAAGATAAGAAATATCAATCCAATACAAATTTTGAGGGAAAAGCTATTTCTTTTTCTAGAAATGGGAGTAATGGAGAAAATGAGATTCATTATGTACCTTTTGATCAATGTTCTTTGCCTGTTGATATTCAAGTAGATTGTGATGGTATTGCTTTGTTTGAAAAAGACGAAAGTGGAAAACTTGGTTTCAGTAATCCATCTCCTATGACAAAGAAAGATGGGACAAGCTATAAAATACGTTTATTTAATGAGAAAAAAGAGCAATTAGGTAGCATTTTTCTTGATTTAAATGCTTCTGGGGATATTTTGTGTAAACAGTCCTTTTATAATAATATGGATTTTACTCATTGTATTTCTCAGATGACTCAGTATTGTTTACGTGATGGAGCGATTTATAGAACGGAGCAGACAACATACACAGAAAAAGATTATATACTGGGGCAAGAAATCCAAGTAGAAGTCTATCAAACAGATGGAGTTACTACAGGTGTTAGTGTAACGAAAAAGGAATTAAAGAATCCAGAGGAACTTCTATTTCAAAGTGTTACTGATTTAACGAAAGATTTTACTAGTACAGATAATTGTTATTTTCTTTCTAGAGTAGAAGGGCAAGATTATCAACAGAGTGTTTTTGATGTTTTTTCACTTCCACATGAAAATTATGTGATTCAGGAAGATTTTACAAATTTTAAAAAGCAGCGTGATTTTTTAAATTCATTGGTTCAAAATGAATTCGCTGGGCTCAAATTATATACATCTGATTGGGAGATTGCCCATTATCAAAACCCAAAGAATGATATCTTTTATGGTTTTGTGGGAGAGTATACGGGAAATATAATTTATAAAGATGCTTTTGGAACGAAACTCGTTATTCGTACTAGTGATTCTTTATTTAATTATTATACTGAAATTGATTTAACAGGTACTGATCCTTTTATTGGTTCTAGTTCTTGTTACGATGGGGCAAGAGATTCAAAATATTATGAAAGGATCGAAAATGCTTCTAGGGTTCCACGTTTTAAAACCAAAAAGGTCAATGGTTCTGAAGTGTTAGTTCCCCAAAATGGAGAAAAGTGTAGTGAACAAGAATGCCTTGATTTTCTAGAATTTCAAAATGTATTTCTTGGATCGTTAAGTAATTTTAATAAAATTAGTGTAGGTAAATTATTACAAAAGTAAATAGAGGGATTTTATTCTTCTCTTTTTTTGTTCTTTTTTTTTCTTCTTCTACATAAGTTATAGTGGAAAAAAATTATATTTTGTAGTATAATGTAGGTAGATTGGGAAGTGAGAATATGAGTTCTATTTGGATGATCATTTTTGTAGCACTGGCAGTTTTTGAGTTGATTACGATAAACTTGGTGTCTATCTGGTTTGCGATTGGTGCGTTAGCTAGTTTTACAGTTAGTTTGGTATCGAGTGATACGACGTTACAGATTGCAGTATTTGTTATTGTAAGTTTTATAACTTTAGTTTTTACAAAAAGTTTTGTTAAGAGAATTCGTACTAAAGACCCTATTCCAACGAATCTAGATCGTGTGATCGGGAAAATAGGAGTAGTGACTGAAGAAATTACGAAATTAAATCCTGGGGAAGTAAAGGTAGATGGGAAACGTTGGACTGCAGTAGCAAATAAAAAAATTAATGTTGGTAGTAAAGTAGAGATACTTTCTATAGAAGGAGTCAAATTGTCCGTAAAAGAAGTAAAGGAGGAGGACTAAATTATGGGATGGATCATTCTTATTATTTTATTATTGATTGTTGTTTTTGGAGTAAAAATAATTCCACAATCAAGAGCAAAAGTTATTGAACGTTTGGGGTCATATCATACGACCTTACAAACAGGGTTACATTATGTAATTCCATTTATTGATCGTGTAGCGAGCGATCTAAGTTTAAAAGAAATTGTAAAAGATTTCGCACCACAGCCAGTTATTACAAAGGATAACGTAACAATGCAAATTGATACAGTTGTTTATTTTCAAATTACAGATCCAAAATTATATACTTATGGGGTAGATAATCCAGTGAATGCAATCGAGAATTTAACTGCTACCACATTACGTAATATCATTGGTGAATTAGAGCTTGATCAAACATTAACGAGCCGTGATATTATTAATACAAAAATGAGATCTATTTTGGATGAGGCTACAGATCCTTGGGGAATTAAAGTAAATCGTGTAGAGGTTAAAAATATTATTCCTCCACGTGATATTCAAGAAGCTATGGAAAAACAAATGAGAGCTGAACGTGAAAGACGTGAAAAAATTCTTCAAGCAGAAGGAGAAAAGAAAGCAGCTATTCTTATCGCTGAAGGTGAGAAGGAAAGTGCTATTTTAAGAGCAGATGCGAAACGTGAAACACATATTCGTGAAGCAGAAGGTGAAGCACAAGCAATTGTTAAGATTCAAGAAGCTACTGCCCAAGGAATTCGTTTATTAAAAGAAGCTGGTGCTGATGAGTCTGTTTTAAGATTAAAAAGTTTTGAGGCAATGGTTGAAGTAGCAAATGGTCAATCTACAAAGATTATTGTTCCAAGTGATTTACAAAATCTTGTTACAGCAGGAACAGTTTTGGCAGAGACAATCGGGAAAAAAGAAAATAAAAAATAGTGTATAAATCGGTGGATTTTACTTACACTATAAATGGTGATGGTTATGTCGAAAGGTTGGTACAGGAAATTGTATCGATTTGGTAAGCGTTACTATGTAAATGTTCTAGAACATAGACAAAAGAGAGTTTAATCTTTATTAACTCTCTTTTTTGTTTTGTTGTAATTTTTTCCCTTGATAGGAGTCTCTTTTTACCATTTCTTTATCGATATCATTTAAGACACAGAATTTTTTAGTAAGCCAAGTGGGTTCTATTAGTTCTTCTTTTACAGGATCTCCTGTAATTCTATGGATTACGATTTCTGGTCTTAAAAGTTCTAATTGATCAATGACGATATCAATATATTCTTCTTTTGTTAAAATATGGAATTGTTCTTTTTGATATATTTGTTCTAGTTTTGTATCTTTAATCACGTGTAGCATATGGATTTTAATGCCTTGAATATCTAGAGTATTGATATGTTTTATAGTATCGATCATCATTTCTTTTGTTTCATATGGAAGACCGTTGATTAAGTGAACAACAACATTGATATTTCTTTTCCTTAGTTCTGTTACCATTTGATTAAAACATTCTAAGTCATGACCGCGGTTAATTAAAGTTGTAGTTGTCTCATGGATTGTTTGTAGTCCAAGTTCTATGTTTAGAAAAGTTCTTTTGGACAATTCTTCTAAATAGTCTAGACATTCTTTAGAAATGGCATCTGGACGGGTTGCAATATTGATTCCGATTACATTTTTTTGTTTTAGAATGGGTTCGTATTTTTCTTTTAATACATCTACTTTTGCATATGTATTTGTATTGGCTTGAAAATATCCAATATATAAAGCATCGTTCCATTTCTTTTCCATTATACTTTTGATGTCATTAAATTGGGTGATGATATCCTTTTCTTTTTGTCCAGCATAATCGCCACTTCCTAATTTTGAACAATAAATACAGCCACCAAACCCTTTAGTGCCATCTTTATTTGGGCATGTGAATCCCCCATTTAAACTTATTTTACATACTTTTTTACCAAATTTTTGTTTATAAAAATAATCTAGTGTATGATATCTTTTATTTGAATTACTGTACTTGAATTTGTTTTTCATAGAAATCCCTCGTTGGTAGTATATCATAAAAATTTGTTTTCTTTGGAGCCTTTTTAAAAATACAAGTTTTTATTTCTTTTTTAGAGATTTTATTCTATACTAATAGTATGATGGAGTGTGGTATGATGGTTTGTGAAAAGTGTGGAACATTGTTAATAGATGGTAAATGTCCAAATTGTCTTGGGTTAGAAAATCAGAAATCTAAAAATCGTAATATGGCTATTTTTGCTGTTATTCTTTCCGTTGTTTCTATTGGTCTTTTGGTAGGTGGTTTTTTTGCTCTCTCTAGTCCTATGACTATTGCCCTTCAAAGTATTTCTAATTGGAGTAGTCTTCTAAAAAAGGGATTGGAAAATGACAATAGTCAACTTATGGAAAATTTTAGTTCACGGAATCAAGTACAAATGGATACTCAGTTGTTGTTTGAAGTGAACCCTATGCTTTCTTTAGGATTTGAAGAATTTGAATTGAAATTTACATGTGCTGATGATCGAAAGAATGATAGATCTAAGGTTAATCTTCAAATGTTATTGGGAGAGAATGGAATTGGGCTTGATGGGATTTTGGCTGATCATAAACTATATCTTAAGATTCAGGATGTTTTAGAACAGTATCATTATTTAGATATGGATTTTTCTTCTTTTTTTCAACCTACTGATAATATAAGTTATGAGAAATTGATCGATATTGTATTTGATAACATAAAGAAGAATGTTGATAGTGGTAGTTTTAAAAAATCGAAAGAGACGATTTCATTGGGGGATCGAACAAAAAAGACAACCAAGATAAGTTATAAAGTCACTACAAAGAAATTTGCTCATGTATTAATTGATATTTTAGAGGATATAAAGAATGATAAAGATTTAATGACTATGCTTGAAAAGACATATGCAGAGGGTGAAGAATCTTTCTCTAGTCAAATTGAATTAGCGATTCAGGAACTTAAAACATTGGAAAAGCAGAAGGATCAACCTTTATTCTATTATAATATCTATTATTATGGATTTAATAATATTGTGATGGAGGAATTTGCAGATGATGATGTGGCGATTCAGTTTTATCATTATGATCGAGTAAATGAATTTAAAGTAACTGATATAGCTAGTAAGATGAATTATTTTACGTTGAAGATTGAAGATAAAAAAGATGAGAAAGCTATTTCAGGATTTATTTTAACATACCCATATCAGGGGACATATACTAAAAAAGGAACGGAGAGTTCTTTAAAGATTGAGCTTAACCTATATGGACAATCGTTTATTACTGAATTAGTTCATAAAGAAAAAGATGAGAAGGATTCTTTTGAATCTCAAGATCAATTTACTCTTGATATGAAAGCTGATGGTACTATATTAGAGGATGTTATAAAGATTACTACAAATGTACAGTATGTTTTTGATCAAAAGGTAGATGTATCAGGAATTGAAGAGGCTAAGCCATTTGAGGAGATGTCTGTTGACGATCAAGCGGCTTTGTTAGACGCTATAGAAAGTCATCCGTTTATTTCTTCTATTATTCAATTATTTGGTAATAGTGATGTAGATTTTGGTGATTCAGATCTTGAGAATGATGATTTTAATTGGGATCTAGATGATGAGGATCTAGATATGGATGATTTTGATCTATAGATTAGATTTTATAGAGAAGTGGGATGGGAAAACCTACCATTTCTCTTTTTTTTTTAATTATTTTGTGTTATTATTATTCTAGGATAAAAGGATATAAAAAATCGGGGTGATTTTATGGATATGGGTACTAATTCAGTTCAAGGGAATGTTTTAGATACAACAGCAGTTACAGGAGGAGTTTTAACGCAACCTAGCGTTCCAAGTCCTGTTGCAGTTTCTACAACTACTTCAATTGATGATGAGATTGAAACATTAGATGATTTTAGTTCAAGTCCTACTCCCGAACCTATAGATGTTTTAGAATCTACTGCTATTTTGGATGTTATTTCTCCTTCCATGGAACCTATTTCAGTTGTGGAAAGTCCAGTAGTTCCTGACTCTTCAGTATCTTTGCCAGGTGTTTTACCAGTTTCTTCTGAGCCTCTTTCTACGAGTGCTCCTGTTACTGATCAGTCAGCTGTTATGAACTCTGTAGTTCCTAATTCTTTAGAACCTTCTCCTAGTGTTTTACCAGTTTCTTCTGAGCCTTCTTCTACGAGTGCTCCTGTTACAGATCAGTCAGCTGTTATGAACTCTGTAGTTCCTAATTCTTTAGAATCTTCTCCTAGTGTTTTACCGGTTTCTTCTGAGCCTTTTTCTACGGGTGTTCCTGTTACAGATCAGTCAGCTGTTATGAACTCTGTAGTTCCTAATTCTTTAGAATCTTCTCCTAGTGTTTTACCGGTTTCTTC
>JAAWDC010000022.1 GCA_022793565.1 Bacilli bacterium | reverse complement strand
TTAAAATAACATTGTTTTCTAAATCAACATCTACTACTTCCAAATTTTGAACAGTAGTCATTACGTTACCCATATGTCCAGGAAGTTTTTTTCCTTTTAATACATGCATTGGTAACATTGTACCAAGTGACCCTACTCCTCTATGATATTGAGAACCATGCCCCATTGGTCCACGTGATTGATTATATCTTTTGATTACACCTTGGAATCCTTTTCCTTTGCTGATTCCACTTACGTCAACAACTTCTCCTTTTGTGAATATGCTAGCATTAAGCTCTTGACCTAATGTATAATCCTCTACATTTACTCCCCTAATTTCTCTTAAGAAGCGCTTAGGCTCTGTATTTGCTTTTTTTGTATGACCCATTTTTGGTTTACTGCTATTTTTAGGCTTAATTGTTTCATACCCTAACTGAATTGCATTGTATCCATCTGTTTCTACTTTTTTGATTTGAGTAACAACATTAGATTCTACTTTAACTACAGTTACAGGAATTAGTTTTCCTTTTTCAGTAAATACTTGAGTCATTCCAATCTTTGTACCTAAGATTCCTTTCATACTTATTTCCTCCTATTAATTTTGTTGTACTTTGATCTTAATATCAACTCCGCTTGGTAAATCTAAATGCGCTAATGCATCCATTGTTTCCTTGCTTGGATTTTTGATATCGATTAATCTTTTATGCGTACGCATTTCGAATTGCTCACGGCTGTCTTTATATTTATGAACAGCTCTTAAAATTGTGTATTTTTCAATTTCTGTTGGTAGTGGTACTGGTCCACTAATTTCTCCACCAGTTCTTTTCACTGTTTCCACAATTTTTTTTGCAGCATTATCTAGAATTCTATGATCGTATGCTTTTAAGTTTACGCGAATCTTGTCCTTTGACATTTTGAATCCTCCCTTCGCCTATATCTAGTATAGACTTGCTCCGTGTGAATCACCCGATTTCACCTGGCAACTTAACCCGGTGTATCGACAACCTCCCACATCTAAGCAGCCACACGCCTAAAATTATAGCATAGTAGATATGGTTTCGCAAGCATTTTTTTCAATTTTCTTTATTTTGTATAGGAATTTTTATTTTTTTCTAAAATTAATTGGAACTTTGCCATCGTTGTTTTTATTTTGATAGACTTCTGAACCATTTTTTGCTATAATACAACTACTTTTTTGCGTCTATGTCAAATTTTCAATTATTTAATTTTACTTTAAGAAGGGAAACGATATTATGAAATTTTTATCCCCAACATATTTATATAATAGTATAGTAAATGCGATTTATATAGGTCACATTCAGCCCTTATTAATCGAAAGTTTTGTTGAATTTTACGGAGAACAAGCTCGCATACAAATCGAAAAGCTTTTTGACGATTTAATCATCCTACGACGTGAATATACTAATTTTTTAAAACCGAACACACGAGAGTATATGGATTATTTTAGAAAAGTTCGAAGCGATACCTTTTCTAGAATCTCTCATACATTACCAAAGGGGCGTGAGTTTGATCCCTATCGTTTCTCATCCCAAGAGGTTCATCAAATTGTTTCTCGGTTTCCTTCATTAGTTATGGATGATTTTATCACCTGGAAACATGCGATTCTAATGGTCATTTATTATCAAGTTGTTTCGCCTCTTGCCAAGCGAAATTCTAATTCAACCAGTTTGTTTGTTGGTACTAATTTAAGTTGTATTTCTGAGGCAAAAAAACTCAGTGATCGAATCGCGGAAATTTTTGATTCTAAAAATCGAGATATTTCAGTAGGTGGCTACGTAATACCAAAAATAGATTGTTCCTCTATCGTTCAGCTCTTTGGATATGGAATCCCGCTTCATATCCTAATTCATGAAGTTAATCACTTGCTTCATCGAAAAACGATTCTTCAAATGGAAGACCAACTTTTCAATGTTGTTTCCTTTGGTATTTCACCTAAATCTCCTGATTTTATTTATGAAATCATCAATGATTATATGGCAGAAGACATTCAAAAAATATTTTTTCGGAGAATGAGGGAAAGCAGTCAGGAATTATATAGTTACATTCTTTCTGATCAATCTATCGATATCAATCTTTATACCTATATTGATTCTATTTGTATGGATAAAATTCGAAATTTTTATCAGTTAGCTCCCGATTTAATTAAAGAATGTCTTCTCCAAGGAGAAGGACAAAAACTGTATAAAATCATCGGATCAGATGTTTATGATAAAATCAACAAAAAATTTTCATTTGTTGCCGATTGTATTCGGAAAAACCCGGATGCAAAATTCTCTTTGCATCACAGTCTAGAAGTAGATATCGCCTCATATGAGACGATATTAAACGATCGTTTAGATGAATATTATCAGTACGAAAAAACCATTGGAGCTTATCGAACTTTCCCTCGGGATCGATGTTCATAAAAAAATATCTTAGCTTGGAACGTCTCTCATTTCTGTTTTGTTCAGAAAATCGACTATTCATTAGCTAGGATATTTTTATTTTATACTAATGGATTCCCCGTCATCTGTTTTGGAATTTCTATTCCTAGAATTTTTAACATTGTCGGTGCTATATCTCCCAGTTTTCCTTCTTTTATTTGATATTTTTTGTCGCAAATAATAAAAGGTACTTTATTCGTTGTATGAGAAGTTATAACATTGCCTTTCTCATCCATCATCAATTCACAGTTTCCGTGATCTGCAGTTACAATTAATGTACCTCCTAATTCTTGAATCTTATTATAGATTCTTCCTAAGTTTCTATCGACTGCCTCCACAGCTTTCATTGCAGCTTCTAAAATACCTGTATGTCCTACCATATCGCAATTGGCATAATTTAGGATGATTACATCGTACTTGTTTTCGTCTAATTCTTTAACGAGAGCATCTGTAACCTCTTCGATACTCATTTCTGGTTTTAAATCATATGTAGCTACTTTGGGAGATGGAATCAATATCTTCTTTTCGTTCTTATAGTCTACTTCTTTTCCACCATCAAAGAAAAATGTTACATGCGCATATTTTTCAGTTTCGGCAATTCTAAGTTGAGAAAGTCCTTGTTTTTCTAGATATTCTCCTAATATATTGGTAAGCTCTGGATCTTGAAAGGCATGGGGTGCAAGCACTGATTCTACTACTGGTAACATTGTCACCAATTTTACATTAGAAAAATGGTTGACCTCCATATCTTTGAAATCAGGGTTTGTAATTGCTGTTAGTATTTCTCTTAAGCGATCTTTTCGATAATTAAATACGATGACTCCATCATCTTCTTTAATATTCCCATTCTTTTCAAATACAGCAGGCAATAAAAATTCATCGGTTATTCCATTTTGATAACTTTCTTCAATGTATTCTTTTATTGATGCAGATTCAATTCCAACTGCATTTACAATAGCGTCGTATCCTTTTTTTAATCTATCATAGTTGTTATCTCTATCCATTCCATAATATCTACCACCAATACTTGCAATCTTCCCTATTCCAATCTGGCTTAATTTTTCTTCTACTCTCGAAATATATTTATAAGAACTTTGTTTATCTACATCCCTTCCATCTGTAAATAAATGCAGGTATAACTTTTCAACAGCATTCTGTTGGCACATATCTAAAATAGCCATTAAGTGATCGATATGAGAATGTACTCCACCATCACTGATCAATCCCATAATATGTAATCTGGAATTTTGTTCTTTGGTATGATTTATAACTTTTAAAATTTCTTTGTTTCGAAGGAAACTGCCATCTTTTATTTTAGAATTTATTAATTCTTGAGGCTGATAAACTAATCTTCCTGCACCAATATTCATATGTCCTACTTCTGAATTCCCCATTTGTCCTCTAGGAAGTCCTACTGGTTGTCCGCTAGCATCTAATGTACTATGTGGATATGTATTCCATAGAAAGTCAAAATTAGGTGTCTGTGTTAACTTTATGGCATTTCCCTTTGTTTCTTCCCTAATTCCGTATCCATCTAATATAGCTAATAAAAGTGGTTTCATTCTTTTTCCTCCCTTTTTTATGTTTTACTTGTATATTCTGTTTACTTAAAGTAAACTATAAATAGAGGTACATTTGGAGTATTACCAAATGTCCACTGTTTGTTGACATTTGATTTCTATCAAATGTTTTTTCTTTTACCAAAACCCCTAGTTTTCTAGTGTTCTATTCAATATATCACTAGAAACATTGTCATTAGTACTAAGATGATATTTAACAGTCTATTTATGACTTTTGACATAAACATCACCTCTTTCTAGTGAACATTTGATCCAAATATACCTACTTATATTATTTCTATTTTTTATAGTATCGACTTTATAAACTTTCTTTTAAGCAAAAAGTCGCATACACAGGAATATAGCGAACACTCTTTTTTACGCTGAAGTTTTCTTCTGTAATTCTAATTCCTTCTGGGATATTAAACTTACTCATAAATAATGAAAGTGATTTTGCTTTTGAAATATTCTTATTTACAACTTCAATTGGAATAATTTTTCCTGCTCTTGTTTGTACTACAAATGGAACTTCTGCTTTTCCTTCTGATTGATAGTAATATAAATTATATCCACAAGATACAATGGTATTCGCAATATTATTTTCATATAGAATATACTTAAGACTTTCATCTGTTAATAGCTTTATTTTTGACAAATGCATCATCATAAACAGTATACCTGTATCGTTTAGATAGAGTTTAAAGCTTTCTGGATCTTTACAATGACTTAATGGGGGCTTTACCTCGCTGATTTTATGACACTTATAGGCTATTCCATTTGAACTCAAAAAGCTTAATGCTTTTTCATAGTCTTTACTTCTTCCACCTGTTCTCATTAATCCATATTGGAACTTTCGATTTGATTTTAATAACTGATATGGCAAAATATTTAGAGCTTCTTCTGCTCTTTGAATATCAATTAATGTATCAATATTTAATAAGGCTTTTTTATAACAATCTAACGCCTTTTCTTGAATCATTTTGATCTTTAAATCAGATTGTTTTTGAATACTGGCCTGTACTGCCTCTGGTAGTCCTCCTGTCATTAAATATGTTTCGTAGTGATCTAGCGCTATATTATGAAAGGGCATTGGTTTATTACTTTTATAAGAGTTACGAATAAATTCTATTAATTCTGTATTTCCAACTGCTCTTAAATATTCCTCAAAATCCAAAGCGAACATAGAGCGGTATTGTAATTCTTCTCCTTTAAATTGAGGTAGCTTTTCTCGGTTTGATGTAATTAGAATGATATGATATTCATTATTCTCTTTCCCAAATTTTTTAAATCCCTTGATGATTTCCTCATCTATAATATTATCTACAATAATTAGAGTATCGTTTTTTAAAATTGTTTCTCCTACTAGTAGCGATAACCTGGCAATAATTTTATCTATGGTTCTTTCTTTTTGCATAATACCTTGTAATGCTGTATTGTTGTCACTATTAATATATGCTACTGTCTTATACTCTTTTTCACCAAATTCGATCACAGTGTATGTTTTTCCAACTTGCTTGTTCCCATATAATAGTAATGGCTTTCTATTCATATCTTTTTTCCACTTTTGTAGATCTTGGTATATTTTTCGTTCCATAAATCGCATTCTCCTTACACTATTTTATATCTATATTATAATTTTCTTTTTTTGGATTGTCAATCAATTGTTAGACTCTCCTAAATTTTATCCAATTTAAAACCCCACTTGACCAAGTGAAGTTTTACTTCTTTTATTAAATTGATGATGCCTTTCTTTTTTTGTTTTCTTCCATTCTTTTCACGATTTCCACATAGATTTTATAATCTTCTGTTGTTGTCTGTAAACAGCGTCCTATTTCTACTAATGTTGGCCTATTAGGATCGGTTGCATATTTTGAAAGGAGATCTAGAGGACAACCTACCAATTCACTACTACTATTTATGGTTTCACTCACTCTATCTGCTTCTCTTGATGCTTCTAAAAATCTTTGTTCTAGAGTTGTCTTCTTGGTTCTTACCCAACTAGGATGAATATAAAGAGATCTATCTTTCTCCTCTTCCAATAAGTCTTGCACATAGTTTTCTTGAATTTTTCCTTCTATCGTAACACTCATTTCTGGAAATACCCCTTTAATCTCATTGATTAATTTCTTTAGTTCTTCAGAATATTTCTCATAAAAGATATTTCTAACTTGTTCATATTGTTCTTCTATCATATCACTAGTTATCTTATTAGGTTCTTGGGATAAGATCATGTGCTGATTTTCTTCAAATAAGCCCATTGCTTCATCGAATAATTTATAATCTAATTTTTCATATCTTTTCATTGCATCTTCATTTTCTACTGTTCTCTCTGAAGTTGTGTGATAAACACTTTCAAAGTATTGAGAAAAAGTTTGTTTTGCTCGCCGATCATATAAAAACTCGAATAAGAATAATGCTCTTTTTATTTTTCTTTCTAGTTCTGTTGGTTTTGTGGTTAATTTATAAAGTTGCTGTGCTTGCTCTATTTGGAGTTCACGTACTTTATCCAATTGTTCAAATGGTGTATCTAGTCCAAAAGTCTCTAAAAGCTCTCTCAACTTTTGGAATTCTTCTTTTGTATATTTCTCTTCATAGCAAGCAAAGTAATCTTGATGTTCTTCTTCAATATTTAAATTATTTCTTTTAAGGAATGGGAGTATCGTCATTTCTAAATATCTGCTTAATACAAGCCAATTTGTATGATATTTCTCCTCATTTCGTGGATTTAGAATTACTTTTAATTGTTCAGAATAATCTTGATCAACAAATTTTTGATTTAATTGTTCTAACTTTTCTTTTTCTATTTTTTCTGACTCTTCGAAGAAGGTCTTTAATATATTAAATTTTGATATGAAAGTTTGTTCAAATGGAATATCTTTTAAATCAAAAAGTTTGGCATTTTTTATAAATACTCCTCGATATTTATATGTTTCTTCATATTGTTCAATTTTCTTTGCTACATCTAAAATTCCTTGAATGCGTTGATAAAATTTTTCTGTTTCTAAATTTTGTGGGAACT
>JAAWDC010000021.1 GCA_022793565.1 Bacilli bacterium | reverse complement strand
CAAGATATACAGGGCCAAGTTACAAACAATCACGTAGAGTTGGATTTTCTTTAACAGAAACTGGAAAAGAACTAGCTCGTCGTCCTTATGGACCAGGACAACACGGAAAAGACAGAAAAGGAAAACTTTCAAACTATGCTGAACAATTAAAAGAAAAGCAAAAAGTTAGATTCATGTATGGAGTAAATGAAAGACAATTTAAGAAAACTTTCAAGGAAGCTGCAAACATGAAAGGAATTCATGGTGAAAACTTCTTAAAGTTACTAGAATCAAGATTAGATAATGTTGTATACCGTTTAGGACTTGCAACAACTCGTCGTGGAGCTAGACAATTAGTAAACCATGGACACATTACAGTAGATGGAAAGAAAGTTGATATCCCATCATTCCGTGTAAAAGTAGGATCAGTAATCGCAGTAAAAGAAAATTCAAAAGAACATCCAGCAGTAAAAACAGCATTAGAGAAAACAACAAAAAGAGTAGAATATGTAACTTTTGATGATAAAAAACTAGAAGGTAAATTTGTTCGTTTACCAGAACGTAGTGAATTAAATGCCGATATCAATGAATCATTAATTGTAGAATTCTATAACAGATAGTATAAAAAACAATTGATAAAACTTTTTAATAAAGACAATGAAAAGCATACCAAAGTAAGAAAAGGATAAGAACTTCTTATCTTTTTTTATGCTCTAAAAAACAAAAAAAGAGATGTAAAACAAAGGAAAATTTCTTTACTTTTTAAATAAAATACGATGTAATAAATATAACAAAGAAATAGGTGAGATTATGGGGAATATAGAGAAGAAAGAATGGGATATTAAAGAGAAAAAAGTAAGACGTTATCTAGGAACAAGTGACGAAATTACTATACCAGATGGCGTAGAATCTATAAGTGTATTCGCCTTTGAAAATCATAAACGATTAAAAAAGCATTTCCATATAAAAAAATTAACAATTCCTGGAACAGTAAATCAAATCTCATCTTCCATTTTTAGTAATATGTTAATAGATGAATTAGTCTTAAAAGAAGGTGTATCTGTCATTGAAGAACGTTCCTTTTGGGGAACAGGCATAAAAAAATTAACACTACCAAATACAATTGAATATATCAAAGACGGCGCCTTTTGTAACTGTAACTTATCAGAGTTAATTTTAAATGAAGGAATAAAAAAGATTGGGTTGGCACAGTTTTTATGCCAACCCAATCACTAAAATTATTTACCCAAAAAGCCTACCTAAGATAAACCTTGATTTCTTTAATTCTGAAAATGAAGCGAATACTTTAGAACTAGTTTGTCATTTTGAACATATAAAGAACAATATATATTGTTATTCCATCCATCAGCCACCATGTAATCTGTCAGTAATAGTTGATGATGATTTTGATTATAACGTGGTACAGACTCTTATTCAAAAATTCAAAAAGCAAAGACTAAGCATAAATATTAAAAAAATTACCTTTATCGGATATAAAAACAAGTTTCATTTGTTCTTTTTAAAAAACGCAGCCAAGACTGCGGGAATAGAAATAGAAATGATTGAAGATAAAGATAAAAAAATCAGATCAGAACTGACAGGAACTAAGAAAGAAGAAAAAAGTACTAGTTTAGATCATTTAGATAACGAAATTGACGAATTAATTAACAAAATCAAAAAGAAGAGTACTATTTTAGAAGAAAGTCTAAGAGCAACTGTAATAGAAAAAGTAGAACGTCTAATAGAAAAATATCACCAAGATCTAGAGGACCTAAAACCTAGATTAGAAGCAAAAAATACAATTATTTTAACAAATTACCAAACACCACAGGTATTAAAAATTAATTTAATTACTGAATTAGCAAAAATAGAGATGGACTTTATGAGTCTAGATGCTAACCTCCTCCTAAAAGAAAAGTTAGAACAGTATAAAATAATAATAGAAGATCAAAATCCCCCAGAAGAACAAAAGCAAATTGAATCTATAGAAAGTAAACTAAAACAAATAAAATATTATGCCTTTATAATAAATAGAACAAAGACTAAGGAGGAACTACTTCAAATAATTAGAGAAACAGAAAATCACTTAATAACCCCTCCTTCAGATGCAATCACACTAAAAGTAAATATAGGGACTACTCCTGAACAAGAATTAACAAATAAGTTAGATAATTTATATGTCAGATTAAAAAAAGCTTTCATTCTGTTTCAATCACTAAAAGGACAAATTGATACTTCTCTTGGAAATGATATGAATGAATTAATGAGCATTGTTAATTACTTAGATTCTGAAAATAAAAGGATTTATCAGAAAAAAATAAAATCAATTACAAATAAATATCTAGTCCAAGTAGAAGATTTAAAAATAGATGATAACAGTGAATTAGAAATCAGAAAAGAATTAATGCCTATTTTAAAAGAACTTAATAATTCAATTTCTAATATGGTAGAAAAAAGAGATATATTAAACGATATCAGTGAAGCAAAAAAAATGATCAAAGAGGAAAGTACAAATAGCTTAGGTGCTATTGCAAGTACTACAAAAGATATCCTATTACTATTAGAAAATGCAACCCTTGATGACACAACAAAAGAAAAGGCAAAGACATCGCTAATTCATATCTTAGATAATTCCCATAACTGTATTATAAAT
>JAAWDC010000020.1 GCA_022793565.1 Bacilli bacterium | reverse complement strand
TGATACATCTGATAATTTTCTTGATTAATTTCTAATTCTTGCATATTATCTTATCTCTCTTTCGCGTTCATATTATAACACAAAAGAACCATTATTACAAGAAGAACTTCTTATTTGGCTTCATACCAATCATTCCCACTTTCGATATCTACTATTAATGGAACATTTAATTGATATGTATTTTCCATAACTCTTTTTACAATTTCTGTAACAACTTCACGTTCCTCTAAAACAACATTAAAAACAAGTTCATCATGTACTTGAATTAACATCTTACTACGAAGTTTCTTTTCATTAAACTCTTGATATATTTCAATCATTGCCTTCTTCAAAATATCTGCACTACTTCCTTGAATTGGCGTATTTAAAGCAATTCTTTCTCCTTGAGTACGAACCAAATATACCTTGCTCTTTAATTCATCAATAGTTCTCTTTCGATTCATAATGGTTTTGACATACCCCTTATCATAAGCAGTTCTTACTACCTCGTCCATATACTTCTTAATTTCTGGGTAAGTATCTAAATACCCGTCAATAAACTCTTTCGCACTAATAATATCAATTCCTAAATCCTCAGAAAGACCAAAACTACTGATCCCATAAAGAATCCCAAAGTTTACAGCCTTAGCTGTTCTCCTCATATCTTTCGTAACTTCCTCTAGTGGAACATGAAAAATATCAGATGCTGTTTTAGCATGAATATCTTTATTTTCCTTAAATGCTCGTATTAAATTGTCTACATTGGCTAAGGAAGCAAAAATACGAAGTTCAATTTGAGAATAATCACTAGATAATATAATACTATCTTTTTCTGGAATAAACGCTTTTCGAATCAATCTTCCCTCTTCTGTACGGATGGGAATATTTTGTAAATTAGGAGAAATACTAGAAAGTCTTCCCGTTCTAGTCAATGTTTGATTAAAAATAGTATGAATCTTCCCATCTTTTAACACTTCTGCCAATAACCCAGTAATATAAGTGGCTTTTAATTTGGTAAGCATTCGATAATCCAAAATCTTTTGAATAATTGGATAATTAGAACTAAGCTTATCTAAAATATCTTTGCTTGTAGAATAACTACCATCCTTAGCTTTTTTGGGATAAGGAATGCCTAATTTTTCAAAAAGAACAATTCCTAATTGTTTTGGAGAGGATATATTAAATGTCTCTCCTGAAATATCATAAATTTCTTTTTCTAATGCATAAATTCTTTGATCAAGATCTACGCCCATCTGATTTAAATAGTCACAATCTACACAAACACCAGTCTGCTCCATATCACACAATACTTCAACAAGTGGCATTTCAATATTTTGAAACAATAATAAAGCCCCTTCCTGATCTAATTCTTCAAGCAAACGTTCTTTAGTCTCATAAATATAGCGTGCCTTCTCGATTGTATGTTTTGCAATAACTTCTAATTCAGGTAATTTTTCCTTCTCACGTTTCCCGTAAATTTCCTCATAAAATGGGATACGATACTCATGAACCCTAGCCAAATGAGCAATATCATCCTTAATTGGATAATTTAAAAGATACCCTGCAATCATTGTATCAAAATTACAATGATTAAAATCCAATCCTTCTCGTTTGAATACATACCATAATTTCTTTAAATCATATGTATACTTTTCTTCATCTCCTAAGAAAATATCTGGTTTTTCTTTTAAAAGTTCAAACGGAATATAAAGACTCATTCCTTCTCCATAAATTCCAACACCAATAGCAGGAACTTTATGATAATTTTCCCCCAACACTTCCAAATAAATCGCATATTTCTTAGGCAACTTTATCCCACTCAAGGTAGTTGCAATTGAAACGTCTATTTCTATTTCTTCTTGTTGATTGGGGCGAAGTATTTCCTCAGGAATATCTAGCTTTTTAATTAATGAGAAAAATTCCAACTCTTCTAACATTTTTACATATTCCAAAGCATCAATCCCAAGATAACGAATATGTTCCAATTCTGTATCGATAGGTACATCTCGATAAATAGTTGCAATCTCTTTACTCATATACGCATTCTCTTTATCCAGTAGTAACTTTTCTTTTGTCTTCCCCTTAACTTCCTCTATGTGATCATATAAGTTATCTAGTGTTTGATATTGACTCAATAACTGAATGGCTGTTTTCTCTCCGATACCCTTCACTCCAGGAATGTTATCACTAGAATCTCCCATTAAAGCCTTTAAATCAATCATTCCAATAGGCTCTACTCCATATGTTTCTTTAAACAATGCACGATCCATTCGAATAAATCCTGTTTGTTTTAATAACTTTACATCGACCTCATCACTAATCAACTGCAATAAGTCTTTATCACTACTAATAATTGTGGCATCAAATTCTGGATCTTCCTCAACTCTTTTTGAAAAAGTTCCAATAATATCATCTGCCTCATAATTATCAATCTCAAAATAATGAATTCCCATCGCTTCACAAATTTTCTTTGCCACTGGAAACTGCTGTTTCAAATCATCTGGAGTCTCATTTCTTCCGCCCTTATATTCTTTAAATTTTTCATGACGGAAGGTTTTCCCCTTATCAAAAGCAACCATCATATATTCTGGTTTTTCTTCATTAATAATCTTATTTATCATATTAATAAAACCATAAATAGCATTCGTCGGAAAACCCTTCGAATTTCTCATAATATTTCCACTATAGCTTGTAGCAAAATAACTACGAAATAATAAATTATTTCCATCAACTAAAATTACTTTTTTCATTCTTTCACCTATCCATATTTATTATAACATGTATTAAGGATTGACAAAAACCTTTTCTCTCTTTTATTTGCCTAAAAAACACCCAAACAAAGTCATCAAATAAGAACAAAAGTTCTCTTAAACATTTGTTTGACAAAAAGAAAGAGGCATGGTAATATGAACTTAAAAGGAGGACAAAAAATGGAAAAATTAACAGAACGCCAAGCAGAAATATTAAAAGCTCTAAAACAAATTATGGCTGAAAAAGGATATCCCCCAACGGTTCGCGAACTAGGAGAAATTGTTGGCTTATCATCCCCTGCTACAACACAATTTCATCTAAACAAATTAGAAGAAAAAGGATATATTAAAAAAGATAATTCCAAAAATCGAACCATCGAATTACTTGTACCAAACGAATATGCAAAAAAAGATGAAAAAGCAGTTGAAATTCCATTGCTTGGAAAAGTCACTGCAGGAAATCCAATTGAAGCTATCGAAACGCCGAATGAATTTTTTACTCTTCCAATCGACTTAATTCCAAATAAAAAAGACGTCTTCGCCCTTCACGTAAGTGGAGAATCTATGATTAATGTGGGAATTTATGATGGAGATATTATTATCGTAGAAAAGAAAAACACTGCAAATAACGGAGATACTGTTGTAGCTATGACAGAAGAAAATGAAGTAACTGTCAAAACATTTTATAAAGAAAATGATCATATTCGCTTGCAACCAGAGAACGACTTTATGTCACCTATTATATTGCCAAACGTTCATATTTTAGGAAAAGTGGTTGGCCTTTATCGTAAACTATAAAACTGTCTTAGACAGTTTTTTTATGGATTAAAAAAATAAAAAGTATTCTGTAAGTAGAATACTAATCTTCCTTTATAATCTGTTTGATAATATAACTAGTAATCAATAATCCTGCACTACTTGGAACAAAACTACAAGAAGCAATTACCCTACTACCAGTTTTAATTGGTGGTTCTTTGCTACAAATCACAGGGATTTTTTGTCGTATTTTTTCATCTACCAAAAACTTTCTCATTTTCTTAGCCAAAGGATCATAACTAGTTTTTCTCAAATCGGTAATTTCTAGTTGACTAGGATCTAAGCGATTCCCTGTTCCCATACAAGAAATAAAAGGAATCTTACGTGAAATAGCATACGAAATCAAAGCCTGCTTTGTAGAAACTGTATCACAAGCATCTACAATATAATCAATCCTATATGTATCTAAAAGTGCGATGTTCTCAGGATTTAAAAACATATCTAATAGCGTTACCTGACAATCCTTAGAAATAGAACGAATCCTCTCATAAAATGCATCTACTTTTTTTTGTCCAATTGTATCATCTGTAGCAATAATCTGGCGATTCTTATTAGTAATACAAACTACATCATAATCGACTAAGATTAGATTAGAAACACCAGATCGAACTAAAGATTCCACAACATAACCACCAACACCACCAAGACCAACAACCAAAACATGAAGATTCTGAACTTTCTCTAAATTTTTCTTCCCTATCAACAATTCTAAACGATCGAACATCTAAATACCTCACTAAAAATACAAACAAAAAGTCCAGAAGATCGATCAGCCGGCGATAAAACCTGCATTTTTACAGGTGGGTGTCCATACGCAGCCCTCAGGATTCCTTTACCAATAGGAAAGGCATTCAACACAGACTACTGATCAAGACTCCCGTATCGTCACATTAGTCGGTTTTATATGTGACATCACGCATCTTCTAGACATTTTTAGTATATCATACTTTTTACATTTTCATACTCTTTTTCTAATTTTTTTTACATTTTTTATCATAAAGTTTTAAAATCAAGCAATAAGTGATCCTTTTACGATATTCTCATTAGAACCTTTTGTCGCAATCATAGCGTCTACCAAAGAAGAAGTCGCTATAGTATAGTTAACAGTAAAGGTAGCATTATACTGTGCAACTGCACGAAAAATTAAGATATAACTTGTTACACCTGGGTTTCGAATTGTTATTGTTGCATTCAACCTTCGACAGCAATAAAACATATAATCCATATTAACAACACTAGAAGTATCAAACCCCCTTAAGTCTAAACTCAAAAGTTGATCACAATTACTAAACATATAAGACATATTCGTGACATTCACCGTGTTAAAACTACTAATATTCAAATTTATTAAACTATTGCAACTACCAAACATAGCATACATATTAGTAACATTTGAGGTTTCGAAATTTTCTAAATTCAAATCAACTAATGCTGAACAATGGTCAAACATATGACTCATATCTGTAACTTTAAAGGTATTAAAATTACCAAACACCAAGGAAGCTAATTTCTGACAATAACTAAACATTGCCGCCATATTGGTAACCTGTGAAGTATTAAAATGATTCAAATTTAAAGATACTAATTCCTGACAATGGTCAAACATACTGCCCATATTAGTCACATTGGAAGTATCAAAGTTCCCTAGGTCTAATGAAGATAGTCCACCACAATATCCAAACATATAAGACATATTCGTTACTTTCGATGTATTAAATGTAGATATATCTAGTTTCGTAATAGCTTCACATTTAAAAAACATATAATCCATATCTACTACTTGAGATGTATCAAAATGACTAATATTTAACTGTCCCATACTACTACATCCAGAAAAAATATGACTCATATTCACAACCTTTGAGGTATTAAAATGACTCAAATCTAAAGATGTTAAAGCCAAACAATCAAAAAACATCTCTTTCATATCTGTTACTTTCGATGTATTAAATTGATTTAAATTAATTCTAACTACATTCTTACATAACTGAAACATATTCCCCATATTTGTAACATTTCCGGTCACAAAGCTACTTAAATCCAACTCTGTTAAAAGATTACAATTATAAAACATATAAGTCATGTTCGTTACTTTACTAGTATCAAAGCTAGTTAAATTTAATGAAGTTAGTTTGATACAACTATGAAACATATGCTGCATATCAGTAACATTAGATGTGTCAAAATGGCTTAAATCTAAACTCGTTAATCCCTGTACTAGTTCAAACATATAACTCATATTGGTAACTTTACTAGTATCAAAATGACTAAGATCCACATCCGATAAAACCCTACAATAATCAAACATATTATTCATCTTGGTTACCTGACTTGTATCAAAATTACTCATCTTAATACTTTTTAGTGCTTGACAACTAGAAAACATTGTACCCATATCAGTAACCTTGGATGTATCAAAACTACTTAAATCCAAAGTAGTCAATAATTTACAACCATAAAACATTCCTTGCATATCAACAACATTTCCTGTTTGAAATCCAGTTAAATCTAAACTCGTTAATGCATTACACGCCCCAAACATCCACCGAAGTTCTCGTACATTCGATGTATCAAAACTACTGACATTGACACTAACTAATGCTTTACAGTTACTAAACATATCCGCCATCGTTGTCACATTAGATGTATCAAAGCTAGATAAATCTAAACTAGTAAGAGAAGAACATCTAAAAAACATTGAGGACATCGTCGTAACTTTTGACGTATCAAAATGACTTAAATCAATACTCTTTAACTTTTCGCATCCTCGAAATAAATAAAGCATATTTTCTACATTTGTTGTATCAAAATACTCCATTCCACCAATACTTTCCAAATTAGTAAATCCATAAAATAGAAAAGAACTATCCTTATTTGCTGTAATTAATCCATCCCCTTGGATGTATGCTGTATATGTACTAGTATCTGTAGCATTCGGTACTAAATGTGCTCTTACACTATCATTGCGATCTGCTGAAATATCAAAACTCATTTTTGAGTTCAACACATCTTTTATTTCATTTTGAAATACTATCTTCGTAATTGATGATTTATATTTCCATATCCCAGAATCTTCATTCTCAACCACCTTCCGCAACATCGTTGGATATGATTGATAAACCTCCCCCTCCAATGACTTCGTAATACTTAGTTTACTCCATTCTCCTCGAATTAAAACATCACTCTCTGGCATCAAAAATAAATCCCCATTAATTCTTAAGGCATCATTCGTTAAAATTTTCCATCCATTAAAATGATACCCTTCACAACTCGGTACAATATTACTTACTTCTACCCTCGTTTTGACCCCTTCATACCTAGATTCAGGAATTTCCACTACTCTACATCCTGTCGGTTCATTTACCTCATACTCTACTAAATATCTAGAAGCCAAAACTGGAGTCCTTTCGCTTTCTATTTTCTCATGGACATCTTCTATTTGATATGTAATACTTTCTTTCTGATTTGTTGGATAACTTCCTCCTTGTAACAAATATTCTTTTTTCAACTGAATATCTATTGTCATCCGCTCACTAGATCCCGAAGGTAGCTTTCTCATACTCCATCGAATTTTAGGAATCTCTCCTTCATAACTCAACTCTACTTCTCCACTGGATACTTTTATACTAGACACTGAATCAATTGTAAAATACTCACTGTCTATATAATCGACAATTTCAATGCTTTCATATTCAACTGGATTTAAAGAAGCTTGAAACAATACATTATCTAATGTCTCTATATCCGCAATATACTGTCGATCACTTACTTCCTCAATTGGTGATAAAATGGTATTTCCCATCTCATATTGAATTCCATGGATTTGAACATACGGATAGTTACTCTTAATATACTGATACTCCCCGATTTGATTCGGAACATCTGCATTCGGATATCCATCCGTCAAAAATAATACAATACATTCCCTTTCCTCTTGATATTCATAACTTCTTAAGATCTCCTCGATATTTAAAAATGCCTTATAATAATTCGTTCCTCCTTGGATAAACAAAGAGTCTACAAGAGATACCAATCGATCCTGCTCATTCGTAAAATTTGATAGAATTTCTGACTTAGACTCAAAAGTTATCAAAGCCACCCGGTTCTCCTGATTAGATAATAAGATATTCATCAAGGACTTTGTATCCTCTTTCACCCTATTTAATTTCTCACCCTCCATAGATCCCGAAAGATCTAAGACAAATAAAAGATCAATGTTAGCACTTTCTGCTTGAAGCACAGTGTTTAAGTCAAAAGTTACTCTCGCTTTTCCACTACCAACCCACTCGGCACTCTTAGTAATTCCAACACTTCCTGGTTCATTATTTTCATAATTTAATTTCTCACTAGAAAAAGAAATACTTTTTACTGGATCCAAGATAGCATAAGATTTAAAAAGACTCCCTACTAAAACAATAAATAATCCTATAATTACAATAGGAATGATTATATATCTTTTATCTAATTTTAAAACTTCTTTTTTCATACTTCATGGCTCCTTTTTAATTCTTATACTCATTATACCCCCCCCCCCAGGAATTTTGGCAAGAGTAAAATTTAAAACAGAAACCCTACAAATGTATTTGTCTACTACACTAAATATAAGTATTAAAAATCACACCGTTTTCTATAAAAAGAACATCTATCATAAAAATCTAGGAATCAATTCTCAATTATAACCATAAACTGTATCAGGTGATTCTATGACTTATTCTTATAATGACATCTCCATGTATTATGAAAAGTATGGTGAACAATCAAAATCAATTATCATCCTCCCAGGATGGGGAGACACCAGACCAACCTTTGATACTCTCATTCAATCACTATCACTGATATCCACAGTCTATATTTTAGATTACCCTGGTTTTGGCAAAACAGAATTTCCCGAACACTCTATGACAATCTATGACTATGCAGATATGATTCATAACTGGATTGAAGCATTAGAGATTAAAGACCCCGTATTTATTGGTCATTCTTTTGGAGGACGCCTATCAATATTACTAAGTGGATATTACCACTATCCATACTCAAATTTTATTCTAATAGATAGTGCTGGTATCCGTCCCAAAAAAACATTAAAAAGTTGGATTCATAGTAAATGGTATCAACTACAAAAAAAATTAGGGATTTTTTTACCAGCCTCCAAAAGAGAAAAATATCTCAAAAAACTTTTTCAAAAGTATGCATCTCCTGATTATCAAGCACTACCACCTAATATGAGAAAGACCTTTCAAAATGTCGTAAATACAGATCTCTCATACTATCTAAAAGAAATGCAAGCAAGAGTATTACTCATCTGGGGAGAAAAAGATCCATCCACGCCTTTAAGTGATGCCAAAAAAATGGAAAAAGAGATTCCTAACTCTGAACTTGTGGTTTTAAAGAACCTAGGTCATTTCCCATACTTAGAAAATCCAGATTGGATTTATAGAATCATAGTAGCACACCTAGAAGAAATTCAGTTCATCGAAAAAATAAACAATTCCTATAAAGGAACTAAAACAAACACAACACCATACTAAAAAACAAAAAAAGAACTATATTGCTTTTATAGTTCTTTTTATCATTTAAAACTTAATTTTATCCTGAACATATCTAATAGCATCTTCAACAGATACTGTAATTTGTTCCATAGTATCCCGATCACGAATAGTAACAGTTCCCTCATTCAAAGTATTATCATCAATTGTAATACAATATGGAGTACCAACTACATCCTGTCTACGATAACGTTTCCCAATATTTCCAGATTCATCATAAGTAGTCATAAATGATTTAGAAAACAAGTGATAGATTTCTGTAGCCTTTTCACTATGATATTTTTTCAACAAAGGAAGAATAGCCACTTTATATGGTGCGATAAAAGGATGAAAATGCATAACCTCACGAGTTGTTCCATCCTCTAATGTCTCCTCATCATAAGCATTATCTAATACTGCTAAAACAGCACGATCACATCCAACTGTGGATTCGATAATGTATGGGATATATTTCTCGTTCGTTTCTGGATCTAAGTATTCTTGAGATGTTTTCGAATACTCTTGATGTTGACTCAAATCATAATCAGTACGATTGTGAGTACCATTAATCTCACCCCAACCAAAACAAAAATTATATTCAATATCGCAAGCCTCTTTCGCATAGTGAGCTAATTTTTCATGATCATGAAATCTTAACTTATTTTCTGAAATTCCTAAATCCATAAAATACTTCTTAGCATACTCTTTAAAATATTGATAGAAATCACTATCTGTACCTTCCTTACAAAAAGTTTGATACTCCATTTGTTCAAACTCAATCGTACGGAATGTAAAGTTTCCTGGAGTAATTTCATTACGGAAGGCCTTTCCTACTTGCCCAATACTAAATGGCAATTTAGTTCTCATAGAACGTGCTACATTTAAAAAGTTTACATATTCCCCTTGGGCATTCTCGGGTCTCAAATAAATCTTATTCTTACTATCTTCTGTAACACCTCTATAAGTTTCAAACATTAAATTAAATTGACGAATTCCTGTATAGTCACTTGCCCCACATTTTGGACATGGTACTTTATGATCTTTAATATAAGCAATCATTTCCTCTTGAGTCATCCCATCTGCATGTGCATTTTCATCAAATTCATCAATCAAGTTATCTGCACGATGTCTCATCTTACAAGCCTTACAATCAATTAAAGGATCAGAAAAACTAGCCACATGTCCACTAGCTTCCCAAACCCTAGGATGCATCAAAATGGCAGCATCTACCTCATATGCATTCGGACGTTCTTGAATAAAACGCTTTCTCCATGAATCCTTAATATTGTTCTTAAGTCTTGCACCTAGTGGACCATAATCCCAAGTATTAGCCAATCCACCATAAATCTCACTTCCCTGAAAAATAAATCCATATTGCTTGCACAAATTTACTAATTTGTCCATCGTTAACTTACTATCCTTCATAACATATCCTCCTTAAAATAAAAAACTTCTAGAAAATATAGGGACGAAAATTTTTCCGCGGTTCCAC
>JAAWDC010000019.1 GCA_022793565.1 Bacilli bacterium | reverse complement strand
TTGTATATAACGATGACTTTCAATTAATTGAAACAAGAGATCATACCAAGCTAAAAAGGAGCTATGACAGCAATTATTACTTAACAACAATAGAAGAAGGACTACCTACCAAATATAAGATTGGACAATCAACGATTGTTTATCATAAAGCAGATTATAAAATGTATTTATATGGAGTATTCTACCAAGTAATGAATACGGGAGAAGTAAAAAAAATAGAGAAGAAAGAGGAAGTAACTAGAACAAATTCCCCCTTCTTCTACAAAATATCTGATCGAAAATATCTATGGGTAGATAAAAGATTTACATCAGAAGATGGCAGTATTAAAACAAAAGATTACTTAATTATTGAACTAGACAAGCAAGGAAATGCCACTCTAGCAAACAATGAGATGAATGAGAAAACAATCAATCCCATTATCTTAAAGGGTAGCCAATATGATTTTGATATTGCTCATGAAAAATTAATTATTGGAAAACAAGAGATTAATTTAAAAAATATTATTGGTAGTAGTAATCTCTATAAAGACCCAGACAAAACAAACTCTGATGAAAAAGAAGAAAATGAAGATAATTCAAATGGAGAAGGAAATACCAACAATGGAGGAAATGGAAACAACAATGGAAATGGAAATAATAACCAAGGAGGAAACAACACTGGAGATTTAAATCAGAATTATTATGATGAATATTTAAAAACATTAGTTGACCATTTTAACACATTAACCAATAACATAATTGATAATGTAGAAAATAATAAAAATGAAAACAAACCAGATACCATTATAGATTTAACACGTTGGGTATCTCTAGGAACAATTGAATCAGGAGTTACTTCGATCAAATTAAACTATAATGTATTTGATCCAAATAACGAATATTCCACTATTTTTATAACAGTAGATACAATTGGAGAAGAAACAAAAAAAATATATCTAAGCAAAGAAAATAATTCTTATAGTATTCGTGGATTACAGCCCAACAAAGAGTATACAATCACATTTGGCTACCAGCTCTCTCCATCTATTGATCCTGGTAGTATGGAAATTAGTGATGATGTTGTAAAAGTAAAAACGAACAAGCCAAATTACGAATTGAAATTTAGTAAAATAACAACAGAGCAAATTTATTTTTATCTAAAAATGGATACCGAATATCAAGCAGAATCTGGAAGTGTTACATTGTATTCAGATGATGTTCTAATTCAAAGTATACCAATTGATATAGAAAAGGCTAAAAGTGGGTATACCGCAAGTTTTCCATATAAAGACCTCGGACAAATAGTAGAAATTCGAGTTGAAAATTTGGTTTTTAATGGACATTCGATAAACCTAGATCTTTCTAGTAAATATATAAATCAATAAAGAAGGAGTGATCAAGTATGGAAAATATTTTAGTTGCCACAATGAATGCGATAGGAATGATGCTTGGATTAGCATTTCTCGGAGTAGGCATTGGAATTGGCATTATGGCATCAAAAGTTGCAGAAGCAGTTGGAAGGAATCCAGAGACAAAAGCAGATGTTGTTCATTCTGTTATGACAATTTTGATTGTTGCGACAATGTTCTTACTATTTTTGTTTGCCTTTGTCTTCTTTCTATTATTCTTTAATCCATTAACAATATAAACAATTAATGATTGAAATAATTATTACAGTAATCATTGTCCTAACGATATTAACAGGAGTAATGTTCCTACTCTTAAAAAAGATTGTTAAGGATATCAGTAATCAATCAAAAGAGTATTTTGCCCTGAAATTACAGGATTATGATGAACTTGTAGAACAAAGAGAACAGAAATTATTAGAATTAGAAGAGAATAAGAAGGAAGAAAAAGAAGAGAAAAAAGAATCAAAAACAAAAGAAACAGTTGTCCAAATCCCTGATAAAGTAGTAGAATATCAAATAGAGGATATCTTACAAAAGGCAAAAGAAATCGATTCAAAATTCTCAGTTGACGAAGAGTCAATTATCAACAACTTTTTAAAAGAAAAAGTAACTAGTTCAGATGATCAGTTATATCAAGAACTAGTGATACTAAAACAAAAAATAATAGATTATGGCATATATAATCTATTAACAAAAAATGTAGATATAAAACATGAATTCTTAGACCAGGCATCCGATGGGGTAAAGGATGCACTTTGGTACCACCTGCAAGCAGTAAAAAAAATAAAAATTACTGAATTTTTAGAATTCTTAGACTTAGAAATTAAAAAGAACGATCCGACGATTACAATTGAAGTTGGGGAACAAGGGGAAAATTATAATCATTTGTCTCCCTATATTCAAACTGTATATAATAAAAAGATCTATAAAGGAATAAAAATCTACTATCAAAACCGTTTATACGATTATAGTTTAGAATAAGAAGGGAGGCTTGAGTACATATGAAACTGATTCAAGATGTAAATAAAGAAGATAGTTGGAATAGTAAAGATGATGTTTCAATATATGATACATTCCCATATGGAAATGTATCAAAAAGTCAAGCCTCAAATATTCAGGAAGTAGAATCCAACAATATCGATAGATTTGATTTAGGTAGTAAACCATCCCCAAATGATGTATTTGATATAGGCGAACCACAATATAAAAGAGAACCCAAAATATT
>JAAWDC010000018.1 GCA_022793565.1 Bacilli bacterium | reverse complement strand
TGAATCAGAGAAAGAAACTGCACTTCGTGAGGTGTTTGAAGAAACTGGAGTAGAGGTTCGTATTTTAGATTCTTTTCGAGAAATGATTACTTATTCTCCAAAGGAAGGTGTTATGAAGGATGTTATTTTCTTTTTAGGAGAACCTATTAAAGATCATATTGTTCCACAAATAAATGAAGTTTTTGAAGTATGCTTTGTCCCTCTTAATGAAGCTATGGATAAAATTTCGCATGATGATGAAAGACAGTTACTTCAAAAGGCTAGTTTGGTTTATAATTGTAGTCAAGAACGGTAAAATATTTTGACGTCATAGATGGGCTGTGCTATAATAATGCTGTTTTGAAAAGTTGTAGAACGAGGAATAAATTATGAAATTGACTAAAGAAAATGTAAATAAAATATTTAAAGATTGTATTATTTCTTTTAATGAATGGAAGAAAAATGGATTTCCTATTGAGAATGTTCCAGATGGTATTCGATTATTAATTCCGCTTCCTAATGGGGTTGATACACTTTTATTTCATCATGATAAATTAGAAGAACATAAACAAGAAATTGGAGAATTATTGGATCAGGTGCCAACTCTTAGTTTCAAAACTCCGGTTTCTCTTATGATGTTGGGACGAACTATTGATAAGGTTGATTGGTCAACAGATCCTTACGAAATACAACAATTATATTTATTAGGTGCTGTGACTGATCAATTGGTTTCTTTTTCTTTCAATGGAATGATTTTGATTGGGAGAATTACAGAACAGCAACGTACTGTTGATTTAGTAAAAGTAAGCAGTGGAAAAGCTAAAGTAATTGAGAGACGTTTTGGAACTAATTCGTGTGAGGAAAAATGAGTCCTAAAACTTCTCTTTGTTTTTGTTTTAAATTTTTTTGAGTGATTATGGTATACTAAATATAGATTTTAAAACTGATACTTAAGAAAAGAGGGATTGTTATGTTTATTGATGAGGTTACGATTGAAGTACATGCTGGAAATGGTGGCGATGGATGTCTTGCTTTTCGACGGGAAAAGTACATTCCAATGGGTGGTCCATTTGGTGGAAATGGGGGACGTGGAAGTAACATAGTTTTTACAGTGGATACTGGTCTTCATACCTTACTAGATCTTCGTTATAATCGAATTATTAAAGGAAAAAAAGGTGAAAATGGACAAGGAAAGAATTGTCATGGCAAAAATAGTGAAGATATTGTGATTCGTGTACCTCAGGGAACTGTGGTCACAGATACAGATAGTGGACTTATTGTTGCTGACTTAAAGGGGAAGGAAGATACAGTCATTGTTGCTTATGGAGGTCGTGGTGGTCGTGGGAATACGGCATTTAAAACACAAAGCAATCCAGCTCCTAATTTTTCTGAAAAAGGAGAGCCTGGTGAAGTGAAATTTTTGAAGGTAGAGTTAAAATTACTTGCAGATGTTGGGTTGGTTGGGCTTCCTAGTGTTGGGAAGAGTACACTTATCTCTCAAGTTTCTAAATCAAAGCCTAAGATTGCAGCTTATCATTTTACGACTTTAACTCCTAACTTAGGGGTTTGTAGATCTAGTGATGGAAGAAGTTTTGTAATGGCTGATTTGCCAGGATTGATTGAAGGTGCAAGTCAGGGAGAAGGACTTGGGGATCGTTTTCTTCGTCATATAGAAAGAACAAAGGTAATTGCCCATGTTATTGATATGTCTGGCTTTGAAGGAAGGGATCCGTATGAAGATTATCAGGTTATTCAAAATGAGTTAAAATCATTTAGCGAAAAATTAATAGAAAAGCCACAAATTATTATTGCGAATAAAATGGATCTAGAAAGTGCCTCTAATCATCTTGTAGAGTTTCAAAAGAAGGTCAAGAGTCCAATTTATCCAATTAGTGCGATGAATCAGGAAGGATTAGACTCTGTTTTGACTGCTTTGGCAGATTTGTTGGATCAGACGGAAGAAACTACCCTTTATGAGGAAGATCAGTTTGAAGGACACGTCTTATATAAATTTAAAAAAGAAGAACCATATATTATTCTTCGAGAAGATAATGGGGATTTTAGAGTTCAGGGAGAAGAAATTGAAAAACTTTTTAGGATGACGAATTTTCAAACAGAAGAAGGGATGCTTCGCTTTACAAAGAGACTTCGTAAGATGGGAATTGATGAAAAATTAGAGGAAATGGGTGCACAAGAAGGAGATATTGTACATTTATTAGATTTTAATTTTGAATATCGAAGATAAATCAGAAAAAGATGTTCTTGACATTTGAAATTTTGAATGGTATTATCAATTTCAATACATAAAAAGAGGTGGTATCTATGAAAGAAACTATTGTTGGATTCTTCAATTGTTGTTTGGGACTTTCTAGTGCCATCTATTTTATAAACATACAGAGTAGATAAACTCTCTGTGTGTTTTTGTTTGAAGAAAGAGGTGTTTTATGGATCGGATTGTTAATACAAGCATGTCTGAAAAAGAAAGTGTATCATTTGATGAATTTTTAGTGTTGATTTCTCAGCATTATACACAAGATGAAATATCTAAGATTATCAGGGCCTATCATTTAGCGGATCAATTACATGCAGGGGCTTTTCGACAAAGTGGTGAACCATACATTGTACATCCTATTTCGGTTTCTTATATTTTAGCAGAGCTTGTTGGAGCAGATTGTGATACTATTTGTGCAGGTTTATTGCATGATACGATTGAAGATACAGAGATTACAAAAGAAGAAATTGAGGCAATGTTTGGACATGATGTTGCTTGTCTTGTTGATGGAGTTACTCGAATTAGTAAATTAAATTTTTCTTCTAAAACTGAAGAGAGAATGGCTAATACAAGAAAGATTTTGATTAGTATGGCAACAGATATACGTATTATTTTAATTAAACTTGCAGATCGTCTTCATAATATGAGAACGCTTCAGTATAAAACATTAGAAAAGCAGAGAGAGAATTCATGTGAGACTATGGAAGTTTACGCACCAATTGCTTATATGCTTGGAGTTTACCGAATTAAAAATGAGTTAGAAGATCTTTCTTTTTATTATTTAGAATCAGAAGTGTATCAAATGCTTTGTGAGAAAATGGAGAAAATTAAGGAAAATAGTGAATCCTGTATTGAGGAAATGCTTGATAAGATCGATTGTATTTTGAATGACCATGGTGTTTCTAGTGAAGTAAAAGTTCGAATGAAGAATATATATGGGATTTATCATCGATTAGTTCAAAGTAGAAAAGAGCTGGGTAGTGGAAGAAGTTTCTTAACTTTGGATAAAGAACTAGATCAAAAGTTATTAAAAATTCATGATTTACTCTCTTTTAAGATTATGGTGGATGAAGTAGATGAATGTTACTTATTATTAAGACCGATTCATCAGGCTTATAAACCATTTCATGGACGGATGAAGGATTATATTGCGAGTCCTAAGACTAATATGTATCAATCACTCCATACAACTGTTTTTGGACCTAGTAATCGTCTTGTTCAGATGCAAATTCGTACTTTTCAGATGGATCAAGTAGCATCCTTTGGTCTAGCTACCTATTGGAATATTCATCAGGGAAATGCGAGAGAGAAAATGCAAGAAGAGTTTAAAAAGAGGTGTCCTTTTTACCAATCTCTATTAGAAATAGATCGTGAATTTGTAGATAATTATGATTTTGTTAATCATGTCAAAAATGAATTGCTTTCAGAGATGATATATGTTTATGCATCTACGGGAGAAATTATCGGACTTCCTAAGGGATCTACAGCGATTGACTTTGCCTATCAAATGGGAAAAGAATTGGGGAATACTATGGTGAGTGCAGTTGTGAATGATCAAATGGTTCCAGTAAATTATGTTTTACAAAAAAAAGATCGAGTTCAAATTGTTACCGATCCGTATGCTAATGGTCCAAAGTTAGAATGGTTAAATCAAGCAAAAACGACACATGCAAAGCAGATGATCAAACAGTTTTTACCCAAATAATTATGAGAGACTATAAAAATTTCTATTTTGTTTACAAATCTGTTCATATGTGCTATAATAAGCCGATGTAGAGATACATAACAAATTAATGAATTGGGGGAATTTGCTAATGGTATTAGAACATTATAGGAGAAAAATAGCTAATTTAAATGTTTATGAACAGAAGAAAAGAGATTTGTATTTAAGAAAATTGTCTTTGGGAGAAATTCAAGGTCCAATGACAGGATATTGTAGTCTTGATAAACCGTTCTTAAAATTTCAAAGTGAAGAGGCTATTTTGGATACGGTTCCTACTCAAACAATTTATCAAAGGATTTATGAATGTAATCAAGATAATTTAGATGGAATTGCTTTAATATATCAAGATGTTCAAGTTACGTTTCGAGAATTATTTGAAAATATTGATCGAGTAGCAAAATCTTTGATAGCAAGTGGTGTGAAAGCTGGGGATAGAGTTAGTTTATGTATGCCTAATATTCCAGAAACAGTGTATACTATGTATGCATTAAACAAAATTGGGGCAGTTGCTAATATGATTGAGCCTAGAACGAATGCTAAACGAATTAAGCAATATGTAAATGAGGCGCAATCGTCAAAGATGATTATGGTAGACTTATGTAAGAATAATATAGATCGTATGATTTACGATGAGGATTGTTCTTTGGATGAAGTTATTTGTGTTTCGGCAGTAAATAGTTTTTCTGCAGGAATCAAAAAACGGATATATCAATTCTTTCATCCAACCGTTAAAGATAGTGAAAAGTATAAAAGTTGGGATACTTTTCTTAAGAGGGGTGAGGGGATTTCAGAAGTTCCTACTTTTGAATATCGAGAGAAATATCCAGCTATTATTGTATATACGGGAGGAACTACTTCTATACCAAAAGGAGCTATTCTTCCAAATGAGACTTATAATGGACAAAATATGCAATTTAAATATTCTGGAATTTCTAAGAATAGAGAAGATCGTTTTTTAGGGGATGTTCCATTTTTCTCAGCGTATGGATCTAGTTGTGGTATGCATAATGCATTATGTTCTGGTGTTTCTATTTGTCTAGTTCCTACTAGAAGACCACAAGATTTTTATAAGCTATTGAAAAAATACAAACCAACTATTACGATGGAAGTTCCTAGAACTTATGAGATGTTGTATCAGAAGTTACGTGGAAAAAAGAACGAGAATCTTTCCTATATGAAGGATAATATATGTGGAGGGGATAAAATCCCTAGTTCTCGAGAATTAGAGGTAAATAAAGAGGCGAAGAGTCATGGTGCCCCTGCTATCAAAAAGGGATTAGGTATGTCAGAATTTGGAGGTGGAATTACTACAACTGTTTCCGATGAAACTAATTTGATTGGATCAGTAGGAATTCCATTAGTACAGAATAATATTAAGATTGTCGACCCTAATACAAAAGAAGAGGTTCCTTATGGTCAAATGGGTGAGTTATATGCGACAGGGCCTACTCAAATGCTAGGATATCTTAATAGAGAAGATGAAGATGAGCGTTTTTTTGAAATGGAAGGTAATATTAGATGGGGAAAAACCGGTGATTTAGTTCAAGCAGATTTTGACGGAATTGTTACTTACCTAGATCGAATCAAAAGAGCTATTATGTTACCAGATGGTCATACAGTTCCATTAGTACCAATTGAGAATGCCATTTCAATGCATCCTCAGGTTAAAAATTGTGCTGTAGTTGGTGTTTCTAATTCTATGGAGCAAACAGGAAAAGTTCCTATGGCTTTTGTAGTGTTGAATGATGAACGAGTTGATATGAGTCAAATAGAGATGGAGCTTCGAAAGCTTTGTGATGAAAATATTCCACCACGAGAGATTCCACAATACTATAAAATACTACCTGAGTTGCCATATACTTTGATGGAAAAAGTAGATTTTGAAAAGTTGTCGACGTTAGGAACTAATCTTGTTTTGAAAGGTGATTTAGAGCCTGTCAAACAAGATACTATTTATACAAAGGTTAAGCAGTATTTCAAAAAGCGTATATAGATTTTTTAATAGGAGATAAAATACTAGGATATTAGATTCTGGTATTTTTTTATTGAAATTTATGATATGATAAACCTATATGATAGAGGTGTATTTATGAATGTAGGAATTACTTTTACTTTATGTAGTTTATTTTATTCTATTTTGTTAACGATTGTTTTTTTCTGTAAAAGAAGGTTGTCTACCTATGAAAATAGAATTTATAGTTTTCTCATATTGACTAGTTTGTTTGGTTCCCTTATTGGGATTCCTTGTTATTATATTATGAAAGATTATATGAGTTTTCCGGTTTTAAATTTGATATTCTCGAAAGGGTATATTTTTTATCTTTTAACTTGGATTACTTTGTTTGCATGTTATATTTATGTAATCTCTACTAATCATTGTAGAGAGCAACTTGAGAAAATTGGTCGAAGAATATTTCTGGTTTATATTTTTCTTTTAGTA
>JAAWDC010000017.1 GCA_022793565.1 Bacilli bacterium | reverse complement strand
TATTTAACTATTGTCTATGATCCAGCTCACGTAAAATTAGGAACTAGTATAGGTGCTGGAACAACGGATGGTTCTTATGGACAAACATTGGCAGAAATCTCTCAAAATAATCAGGCCTTAGTCGCAATGAATGCGGGAGGATTCTATGATCCAAATTGGAATAGTAATGGTGGAATTCCTCATGGTGTAGTAATTCAAAATGGAGAAATAAAAACAGAATATAATCGTGGAATTGAGTCTGGAGGAATGATTGCCTTTACTAAAGATAACCAACTAGTATTAAAACATATGACCAGTCAAGAAGCGATTCAAATGGGGGTTAGAGATGCAGTAGACTGGGGACCATTTTTAATTGTAAACGGACAAAATCACTTTAAGAATGATACTTCAAAATGGGCATGTGCCAGAAGTGTTATTGGTCAAAGAAAAGATGGTATTGTTTTAATGCTTGTAATTGATGGAGATCAGCCACATAGTAAAGGGGCAAGCTATAAAGATTTAGCAGATATTATGGAAAGCTATGGAGCTTACAATGCATCAAGTTTAGATGGAGGAACCTCAACAGCAATGGTCGAAAAACATGAATATATTAATATCCCATTCAACGGACAAAAAAGAACAATTCGCAGAATACCAAATGCTTGGATTGTAACAGAATAAGGCAAAAGATAATATCATACATACAATAAGAGAAAGGGGGCTCTTATATGTCGTATAAAAAATTAAAGATTTGTACATTCAATGTAAGAAATGATAATCTAATAAAAGACTTAGCAAAAGAGAAAATAGTAGATTGTTACCAAAGCCTTTTCTATACAAATGAAATACAAATCCTTGCAACACAAGAAATGGTAAAACCTACTCTAGATATTTTAAAGAAAAAGTTTCCAGAATATCAGTATCTAGGAAGAGGTAGATATGGAAAGGGAAGGCTCAAAAATAGCATTAGGACTTTACGCAAGTATAATGAACATGCAACAGTAATCACAAAGCTTCCCGTTATGAAAGAAAAAACAATAGCACTTCCATGGGTTCCTAGTAATTTAAAAGATTTTTATCACGGGGTGTTTACTTATCAATCAGTTACTCCAAGAGTTTTAACCGATGTTGTTTTACAAATTGAAAAACAGCAAATTCGCTTATTGAATACACATCTAGATTGCCATATGAACAATGTTAGAAGAAGACAATTAAATTACATTTTAAAATATATAAAGGGTTCTAATTTGCCAGTAATTCTAGTGGGAGATTTCAATTCTGATTTAAGCAATAAACTGTTTATAAAATTTATTGAAGATCTAGAAAAATTAGGCTTAAAACGGGTAGAGTACAATCACAAAACATTCAGAAAATCAAAACAAGATACACCAATTGATCATATCTTTATACCTAAAGAATATAAAATTGAAAATATGGAAGTTATTTCAAGTGAGGAACTAGAAAAGTACAGTGACCACTATCCACTCTGTGTAACAATTCGTATATAAAAGAAAAAAGAAGATAAATTTACTAGTCTACTTTTTATTGACAAGTTCAATTTTATCTTCTTTTTTTATGATTCTTTTGCTTGTTTTTTAGCATTTGCTAAATAAGTTTCATATTGAGATTTTAAAGTTTTATCTTCAAACTTAACTTTATATTCTTTTCTAAGTTCTTCAAGTGCAGTAATTTCAATAGAACGATCTTCTGTTTTCTTTCCTTCATAAAGCTTTTCTATAATATCATCACGTACAGTTTTAACTTTTGGTTTTTCTTTTTGACTTACTCTTAAAATAATATGATAACCAAATTCTGTTTTTACTGGTTCAGTTGTATATTTTCCATCTTCCAAGTTTTTAGCAGCATCTTCAAATTCTGTTACCATTACCCCATGACCAAATGGATCTAAAACACCACCCTTAGAAGCATTAGATTCATCATCTGAATTTTCTTTTGCCAACTCTTCGAAATCAGCACCTTCATCTAACTTTTTAATTAACTCTTTTGCCTTCTTTAAAGCTTCTTCTTCAGCAGCTGTTTTTTCATCTGTTGTCATACCTTCTTTTGTATCTGGCTTAATTAAAATATGCTTTGCAGTAATATCTCCGAAAATTTTCTCATCGTAATATTTATTAATTTCTTCATCTGTAACAATACTTCTCGCATAATCATCAACAGCTAAATCTCTTTTATATTGAAGACCGAAGTATTCTCTTAAACCATCCATAGTTGTAATTCCAAGTGCTGATCTTGTCTGTTCCAATAAAGCAATTTCATCTCCACGTCCATAAATTTGAACCCAAGAGTCAATTTGCTTTTGTACAGTTTCTCTTTGCTCCTCATCTTCTTTATATTTGTCATTTAATATTTGACGGTCGATCATATCCAGTAGTACAGATAAAGAATATCTGTCCTTCATCTCATCATATAAGGAATCTACTGAAATGTCATCACCCTTCATTTTAACAACGGCATCTTGACCATTCTCTAATTTTGCAACTTTTCCACATCCTGTTACTAGGAAAAGCATAATCATCATACTAATAAATATTTTTTTCTTCATTCTGTCCTCCCTAAACACTTATTATCATAGCAAAAAACAAAAGAAAAGACAACGGAATTTTTGATAATTTCAACATATGACTAGAACCTTTTTTGATCTTTTCCATAAAATACAATGAGTAATCAAAAAAAGGAGGAAAAGATATGAGTAATTACGTATCATCATCAGCTATCGTATTAGTATTATTTATTTTATTAGTAATTATTCTTGGCGCATGGATCTAATAATAGGGAGGTGAGTATCTATGTCTTGTCAACAAAATCAACCAAGTAATACTTGCTGCCAAACAAATAATGGAAATGGAACTGGTTATGTAATCATTATCGTACTATACATTTTACTTGCCATTATTCTTGGTGCTTGGATGTCTTGCTAACAAAATAAGACTTAAAGCCTAACAGGCTCAAAAGGATTCTACTTTTTTAGTAGAATCTTTTTTTTGAAAATGCTTAAATAATTATTAAAAATATTTAATTAAATATATAATGGAATATGTTATGATAATAATAGGTGATCCTATGAACGATATTTTTATCTATATACCCCATATATTGTTTGAATTAACCAGTGTAGCTGTAATTACCAATAGTATGACCTATCTTGGTGGTAAAATTATACTACGGAATTATAACCGAGCAAATGGAATAGTTAAAAACTTTTGTCCCGTTGATCCACAAACAGTAGAGGAGAGAAAAAAAGCCATTTCTAAAGAAAAAATGGATGAGGTAAAAGACTATATTGAAAAACTTGCAAATTATACAAAAGAAGAAAACTTAAAAACAGTGTATAAAAACTTAAAAAATCTAAAAATCAAAAGAAAACCACTACTATTAATAAGAGGAACGGCAGGAACATATGATGCTAAAAAGAACTATATAAACTATATACTCAAAAGCTCGATTGGACATGAATTCCTTCACTTAGCTTCCGCTGATTATGATCCAAAAAAGAAAGAGTACCAAGTAGGATTTTCACAAAGAAGAAAGTCCGCTGTAGTAGGAAAGGGCTTAAATGAAGGATATACAGAACTACTAGCCTCTAGAATATATAATAAAAACAACAAAGTAGAAGCATACAAAGAATTAGTAAAACTAACCGAACTATTAGAATACTTCTTTGATGATCCCAAAGAAATAGAAAAATATTATTTTAATCATGACTTGCCAGGATTTATCCATCGAATGGAACAATATATTCCTAGGAAAGAGTTTCTGGATATAATAAAAGGTATGGATAAATTGCTACTATATAGTTCCCTACCAATCAGTCCGTTTCCAACCTATGAGTTTTTTAAAATACAAATGAAATTATATTACTGGTTCAATGCTCAAAACCATAGCCCATTAAAACGAAGTGCCTTTGAACAAGCTATTCAAAAAAATGCAATGGGATCTATCCTACTAAAAAAACAAAAACTAAAACTTCAGAGAGAATTTCAAAAGGGAACTCCAGTATTTAAAGAAAGTAAAAGAGCCAATCCTCTATATTATGAAGTAAAAACTGATGAACATCAAATACCAATCGAACTTGAAAGACAAAGAAAAGTATTAGAAGAATTACTTCCATATCAAAAAGACCCTTTTTCTAAGATTTGTTCTGAAGTGTTTCAAACTCCAGTAAATGAAATTAACATACTACACGCTACAAAACTGTATTGTATGATGACAGGAATAAAATTTCCAAAAGACCGAAAAGAATTAAACTCTTATTGTAGACAAGTACAAAGTTTAATTCTACCTGAAAATGAAAAAAGCCCTTTAGATTATCGAGTAGAAAGCCAACTTCAGAAAAAAATAGATACTGTCTGGTATGAGTATTATTTAAGAAATAGAGGAACAGAATTATCAAAACCAAGAAAAATTTCATAAAAAAAGATGCCCGGGATTTGGCATCTTTTTAATGTGAATACAGCGAGTATTCATTTATATATTGATTGATTAAGATAAATCTTATTCAAAAATTAAAAAATTATAGAATTCTATGTATAAAAACATAAGATTAGACAAAAAAATAGGAAATATATGCTATAATAAATACGTTTTCAAGAACTAAAAATGATAAAATAGAATGGGTGATGGGAATTGAGTTTAATCATTAAAGATTTAAAAGTAATAACAAAAGATCAAGAAAAAGAGATTTTAAGTGATTTTTCTCTTACGATAAAACCAGGTGAAATCCATGCGATTATGGGACCAAATGGAACTGGAAAAAGTACACTATCTAAAGTGATTATGGGAAGTGAGGATTATCAAATTATAAAAGGCGAGATTCTTTTAGATCAAACTTCTCTTTTACCATTAACTGTAGACGAAAGAAGTAGACTAGGAATATTTTTAGCAATGCAGTCTCCAATTAGCATTGAGGGTGTAACCAATAGTGAGTTTTTAAGAACGGCTTTAAATGCTAGGAGAGAAAAACCAATAGGCATTTATCAATTCATGAAACAAATGGAATTTGAAATGAATGAATTAAAAATGGATTCTAGTATGATGCATCGCTCAATTAACCAAGATTTCTCCGGAGGAGAGAGAAAGAAAAACGAAATTTTGCAACTAAAAATACTAGAACCCAAACTAATTATTTTAGATGAATTAGATTCAGGGCTCGATGTAGATAGTTTAAAAATTGTCTGTGAGAATATCCAAAACTATAAAAAGCAAAACAAAGACTGCATGATCTTAATTATTACGCATTATTCCAAAATTCTAGACTATTTAACTCCTGATTACGTTCAGATTATGAAAGAAGGAAAAATACAAAAAACAGGGCCTGCATCGTTAGCTAAAGAAATAGAAAAAAAAGGATTTAAATGTGCGAATTCCATAAGTGAGTTGGTGGAAGATGAATAAAATAAAAGTGAACCATCAAATAGAAATAGAACCAATAAGATGGAGAATTGAGAAATCTCAAAGAATAGAACTTCCAGTAGAAAACCCTACATTTTATTATGTAATATCTGTAGCTAAAGGAGTTCATTGCGACATGGTTTTACTTGGAGAAAAGCTAAATGCAACAATAGAAATTATTCAAGAAGAAGAAAGTAATGTGCTTCTATCTAGTTTTTTAGAAAATAGTAATCATAAAACAATTGTAAAACTAAAGGGAGAAAATGCCACAATCCAGTACATACAGAGTAGCTTAAATCATCAAGATGCGAAAAGCCAAGTAACTATATATCATCAAGCATCAAGAACGAAAAGTACTGTTTTTTGTAACGGATTCAGTATAAATCAAGCCAAAACGGTATTTGAGATCAGTGGATATGTAGAAAAACAAAGTAAAAACTGTAGTTGCATGCAAGATAGTAAAATCATTGAATTAGACGATAGTACTTCTCAAATCAATCCTAATTTGTATATTGAGAATTATGATGTAGAAGCATCTCACTCTGCATATGTAGGACCATTCAATAAGCAGGATCTATTTTATTTAAAAAGTAGGGGAATTCAAGAAGAACAGGCTATAAAATTACTGGTAAAATCTCTTTTATTAGGAAAGTTACAAATAGAAGAGAGTAAAAGAAGTAAATTAATTGAAAAAATCGAAAGTCAAAAATTAACTGAGAATTAAAAAGAATTTGGAGGTGATTTGAATGAATCGAGAAGATTTTCCAATCTTAAATCAAGAACAAGAACTAATTTATTTTGATAATGGTGCAACAACGTTAAAACCAACAGTAGTAGTAGATAGCATAGTAGACTACTATACAAAATACACAGCGAATGCTCATAGAGGAGATTACGATAATAGCTTAAAAGTAGATATACTCTATGAAGAAGTTAGGGAAAAAGTTCAAAAACTAATTCACAATCAAAGCAAAAAAGAAATAGTTTTCACTAGTGGAGCGACTGCTTCTTTAAATATGATCGTATTCGGGTTTATGAAATATCAATTAAATGTTGGAGATGAAGTATTAATCACCAAGTCAGAGCATGCATCGAATGTTTTACCTTGGATAGCATTAGCAAAAGAACTAGGTGTTATAATTCGCTACATTCCGTTAGAAGATCATAAAGTAACAGTTAAAAATGTAGAAAAAATGATTACACCAAATACAAAAGTAATTTCTATCGCACACGTTACCAATGTATTAGGAGATGAAAGACCAATAGATGAAATTGGCAAAATATGTAAAGAAAATGGGATATACTTTGTTGTCGATGGTTCACAAAGTGTCCCTCACGTTCCAGTAAATGTAGAGAAATCAAATATAGATTTCCTTGCTTTTTCTGCTCATAAGATGCTAGGTCCTACTGGGGTAGGTGTATTATACGGAAAAGAAGAACTATTAGAAAGATTAGAACCTATTTCTCTAGGTGGTGGAATGAATGCCACATTCGATAGTGAAGGTGGAATAGAATACAAAGAATTACCATCTAGACTAGAAGCAGGAACACCAAATATCGCAGGTGTAATAGGTCTAGGGAAAGCAATTGATTACTTATTAGAAATTGGTCTAGAAAAAATACATGCATATGAGGTAGAATTAAAAAGATATGCTGTCAAACAATTAGAACAGATCCCAAACATTGTTTTATATAATAAGGACTTAGCCAATGGAATGATTGCTTTTAATATAGATAGAGTATTTAGTCAAGATACAGCAGTTTATTTAAATCATTATCATATCTGTGTAAGAGCAGGAAATCATTGTGCCAAAATATTAAAAGAAGACTTACAAGTAAGAAATACATGTCGAATTAGTTTCTATTTATATAATACCAAGGAAGAAATAGATGAATTAGTAAGAGTTCTAAAAGACTCAGAGAATATATTTAAAATAGTATTGTAGGAAAAGGAGTGAATGTATGGACCAAAATATAAGACGAGAAATATTGTTAGAAAACTATGAGCATCCAGCAGGACATGGCTTGATAGAAGATTCTAGCTATATAAAAGTAAATACCAATAATGAAAGTTGTATCGATAATCTAGATATTATGTACAAGATCGAAAATGGACGGATCAAAGACATTCGCTTTGATGGAGAGGCTTGTGCAATTAGTACATCTGCAACTAGTCTTATGATTCAAAGTCTGATTGGAAAGAACAAAGAAGAAGTTCAAACGATATTGGAAAACTATGAAGCAATGTTAGAAGAAAAAGAATACGATAAAGAAGTGCTAGAAGAAT
>JAAWDC010000016.1 GCA_022793565.1 Bacilli bacterium | reverse complement strand
GTTTGGCACCTCGATGTCGGCTCGTCTCAACCTGGTGCTGAAGTCGGTCACAAGGGTTGGGCGGTACGCCCAATAAATATTCACGCGAGCTGGTGTCAGAACGTCGTGAGACAGTTCGGTCCCTATCCGTCGTGGGCGTAGGAAAATTGAGGAGAGCTGTCCTTAGTACGAGAGGACCGGGACGGACCTACCTCTGGTGTATCTGTTGTAACGCCAGTTGCAGCGCAGAGTAGCTATGTAGGGAAAGGATAACCGCTGAAAGCATCTAAGCGGGAAGCCAACTTCAAGATGAGTTTTCCCATTTTTAATAAAGTAAGACTCGTGGAAGACTACCACGTTGATAGGCTGGAGATGGAAGCATGGTGACATGTTGAGTTGACCAGTACTAATAAGTCGAGGATTTAATCATAAAAAGTATTTAATCCGATTGAGAACACATTATCTAAGTTTTGAAAGAATTATTTCTAAAGAATAATTTCCTTGGTGACGATAGCGAAGGTGGTACACCTGTTCCCATCCCGAACACAGAAGTTAAGCCCTTCAGCGCTGACAATAGTGTATGCGAAGATAAGACGTTGCCAAGGATTTTTTTTTGCCCTTTTCTACGATTTTTTCTTTAAAATCGTTTTTTTTTGTTTACTCTAAAGAATTACTATGATAAAGTAAATATCAATTGAGCAAGAAGTAGGAGGATTCAAAATGAGCGAAGAAATTAAGGAAGAACTGAGAGAAAAATTAAGAATTTGGGTAAAAAATAGACAGGCACTTTTTGAACTTGCCGGATTAATATATGAACTAAAATCAAAAAATCATACAAAAGTATCTGCTGCTGCACTATACTATAGAGTAAAAACCAATCTTGAAGATCCAGAAGTTTCCATTGATTATTGGGGATTTTCTTTACTAAAAGAATATTCAAAATTAAACACTAAAATTGATGAAATGGCGAAGCAATATTCGAATATTGATCCAGAGTTAATAGATTGTTTTAAGACAATTCGATCAACAAATATGGATAGTTACATATTTAATAGTCGAATTGAAAAAGAAAATGGCGAGCTTATACAATGGTCCGACGAGCGATACAATTTATTAGAACTGCTAGCGAATGCTAATAAGATTGGATGGATTAGAGATTTGCTAACATCGAATATTCATATAAAAACTCGAATCAACATGCTAGATACTATAATTAGAGAAAGCAAAATAAAGATAGATACTTTAGTAGCAGATAACTGGTATCCTGATTCAGTTTATCCAGCAACCTTCCAAGTAGATGATATAAAGGAATCAAAAGAAGGAACTATACAGGAAATAGAAAAGTTAATTAAAATCTGGAGCGTAAAGACTCCCATTGATAACAATGATAAATATCACATGATAGATAGTTATTCATACAGAGATTTAGAATATTTTCAAAAGAAAGGTATTATAGACTTTATTCCCAATATAACGTATAATTCAGAGTTTGGAACTGTTGCAGTTCCTGCTAAGATTTATATTAGAAATAATTATTCTATAAATATAACTTGTAGTTTGTATGATACAGAATCATACAAAAAATTACCTGAGGAAATAAGAAAAAATACAGATAAATGGTTGATTCATCAAATGATAAAGAGAGACTGGACCGATCTAATAACGTTCATCTATCAAAGAAATTTAGAGTTAGATGATGAGATTATTTCAGAATTATGTTTGGCATTGAGTAATAATCGCGAAAATTTATGTGGAGATCCGATAGGTGAAATATGCACAGCAATCGAGAAGAGATCAAAAACACCAAAAGAATATAGAAGAAACAAAAAATATGCGAAACAAATTCGAGATGCATTTGACCCAAAAGAACTAGAAAAACAACGACAAGAGTTTTTACTTCGCCTAATGAATATGAATGAAAGCCTCCAAGAGCAAGTGCCAGGGAAAAAGAAAATAAAGGACCTTACCTTTAGGAAACCAGAATAAGAGAATCAAAGAATTAATAAGTCATATTTATTAATTCTTTTTTTGATCAAAATAAACTTCTGGCAAAAGGAATCTACCTTTTATGTTATAATAACAATAAGGAGACACTTATGGAAAACTATAACCAAAAAGCACTTTTCGAAGAACTAAAACAATATCAAGAAAATGAAATATATAATGATTATTTCCTTCCAAACTATAAAAATTCCCACAATATAAAAATGATCCGGTGGTTATTAGAAAATGGGTTAATTTCATTTCAAAGAATAGATGCATCCATTTTAACTTATTTATGGGAAAACGATTCATGGATTAAGAACTTTATTTTAAACAACATAGATCAATTTATCTTAGACAATGATTATAATAAACTTTCAGCACTAATTACTATATCAATGAAATGTAAAGAAGACTTTTTGCAACTATGTAAGTGTATGTTAAAAAATGAAACAATAACAAAACGAATACTATGTATGGATGTTTTATTAGATCTTGGATTTCCCATTAGTGAACAGTTAATTATAGAACCACTATGTAAAAAAACAGAAGGGAATCAACAATTAGAACCAGAAATGGAAAAAAATTCTGTCTACGAAATTTTAGAATATCGCCTTGATGATCCTGATATTCAAGAATTTTTGCTTACTCATTATGAAAAATTGTTCGCTAGTTCTATTCAAGAAAAAATGCAAATTTTATCTTCTGTAATTGACATTTCGCCAGACATAGATTCTGACTTAATAAAAAAATACCAAGTAGTGCTTTCC
>JAAWDC010000015.1 GCA_022793565.1 Bacilli bacterium | reverse complement strand
TCTTTATTTTCCTTAAAAATATATTGATAGTCTTCTCCTTCGTAAAGCTCATCTGTAAACGTGATTAGGATATTATGGTGTTCTCGAAATTGATTTACAATATTTCGATCGATTTTACTATTTACAATAGCTTCTTTGATCCCTCGATTAATAATTTCTTTGACTAATAATTCATCTTCATGGTGGATGACTAATCCATAAACATATCCGGTTGAAACATCAATATAGCTTATGGCATAACAGTATTCAAAATCATAAATACTTCCAATATAATTAAAATCTTTTGAATCAATCGCATCATCTAATCTTGTCCCTTTAGTTACTACTTGAATTACTTCTCTTTCTACCATTCCTTTGGTTAACTTTGGATCTGTTATTTGTTCACAGATCGCTACTTTGTATCCTCGTTCAATTAATTTATCTAGGTAGGCCTTATAAGCGTGATATGGAATACCACACATTGGGACTCTTTCTTCTAATCCACAGTTTTTTCCAGTTAGTGTCAATTCTAATTCATGACTTGCCGTAACTGCATCCTCAAAAAACATTTCGTAAAAGTCTCCAAGACGAAAAAAAATGATAGTATCTTCATATTGCTTTTTTATTTCCAAATACTGTTTCATCATTGGAGAAATTTTTTCTATATCTACTTCACTACGTTTCATAACATACACCTACTATTATTTTTTATTTGGAAAGGCTACAACTTCACATGTTCCTTTTGTTTTTGGTTTCTTGATATCAGGATTTGGGTGACTTAACATATAAATGTCTGCATCCATAGCTAATCCCAGCTTTCTTTTATACATCCAATACATTTTGTCTTTTATTTTCTCTTCTAGTCGATCAAAATCTGCTAAAGTTTGGAAATGGGCGGTTGAAATTAACTGCTCTGATGTATTCTCATAAATATCACTTGCAAATAAAAAATCTTCTCTTATATAGCCAAAAATTGAGGTATAAAAAACTATTTCATCTGGATCTTCAGGATCAATATCATATAGCCCTTTTTCTACGTAAGCAAAATACCCTGTCTCTTCTTTTACAAATTCGATTCTGTGGAAGATGTTTGAAACTAAGCGTTCCTCCTCAACAGAATATATTTGAAGATCTTCAATTCCATAAGGATTCTGACAATGACAAATCCAATACTCTGGATATTTTGTCTCCTCCAAATAAAAATTGTCGGGAACAGTTGGATGAAAATTGCGTCCTCCTAAACGATATGAGCCATTCTCATTTACTATATGAAATCCCTTTTTTTTATTTTCTACTGTAAAATTAAAATATAGATCTTTTCCATCACGGCTTTCAAAGTATTCAAATAAATTCATTTCTAAAAAATTGACAATTATCTTATTATCTTTAGTAATTAGTGCTTGGTAAGGACAGTCTTCTTCGCACTCTTCCTCTTTTCTATTTTCTTTTTTTTCGGCCACTACTAAGTATAAGTTGGGTGCCACCATATTGTCTTCTAAAAAGTATCCTAACAAATTGCCAAACTGAGAATCGAAGTATTGTCTTGTAATTAAAATTTCTTGGCTCATAAAACCCTCCAAAGTACTTAATATTATACCAAAAATCTGTTGATATCGACAAAAAAGACAGTATTTGACATTATTTCTTTAGTTTTTTTAGGGCTTCTAATGCTTCATCAAAAGTAGAAACGCCAATTATTTGAATAGAATAGTGATTTTTCTTCTTTTCGTTAATTGCTTCTTCGTAATTTTCCCCTTTGGGTACGAAAAAGACGTCTGCCTTCTTCTTTACTGCTCCAGCGAGTTTATGTTTTACGCCTCCAATTGGTCCTACAGTTCCATCACTTTCTATAGTCCCAGTACCTGCTATTTTTAAGCCTCTGGTTATATCTTCTGGAACCAAGTGATTGTAAATTGATAGTGTTAGTAATAGACCGCCAGAACTCCCTGCTTCATTGTTCGAAAAATAGAGTTCTATTTTGGGGTCTGTTTGATAATCAAAGTCTGATTGAATACTAACACCTATTAATTTGGTATTTTCCTCTTGGTAAATAGTTGCTTCTTTATTCTCTTCTTTCCCATCTCTTACTACTTTAAATGTTATGACATCTCCTGCATTTCCTTTAGAAACGATTTTTCTAACATCTTCTATATCGTTTATTTCCTGACCGTTAATTTCACGGATATCGTCCCCAATTTTTAAGGTTGTGTTTGCATTATCGGCAATATAGAGGACATAATTCTTTTGATTTGTCACTTGGAATGTTTTTCCAGCTTTTTGATAGGCAATTGAGATAGCATTTGTGTTTCCTGTATTTAGAAATAGTCGGTCTCTTATAAAAATATCTTCCTCTGTTTCTTTTTTAGAAAGTGTAATATCTGACATTTTGGTTAGTTCCCAACTTGGGAATATTTTCGCTAGAATATATGTAGGAAGTGTAGCACGTAGTTCTGAAACGTAACATAAGTGAAAGCTACCTTTTGCAGTATATTCATTCTCAATTTTTACTCGCTCATCTACAGAAATTAGCC
>JAAWDC010000003.1 GCA_022793565.1 Bacilli bacterium | reverse complement strand
GGTGGATGCGATAAAGAAAGATTTACTTTTAGAAAAAATCAATGAATACAAGGATTTATATGATTTTGTGGAAATTTTTCCGATATCTGCTTTGAAAAATGATAATGTTGTTTCTCTTCTTCAAACAATTAAAAAGTATTTGCCAAATGAGGGAAAGATTTTTGAGAATGATACATTTACTAATATTTCAACTAATTTTTATGTTAGTGAGATTATCCGTGAAAAGGTTCTTCGACTTACAAAAGAAGAAGTGCCTCATGCTGTTACTTGTTCGGTAGAGAAAATTGAGTATGCCAAAGGAAAAGTAATCATTAATGCAGTGATTATTGTCGATCGTGATAGTTTAAAGAAGATTATTATTGGAAAGCAAGGAAGAATGCTAAAGCAAATTGGAATGGAAGCTAGGCAAGATTTAGAAGAATATTTTGGAAAGACTGTTTATTTAGAGAATTTCGTTAAAACAATTGATAATTGGCGAGATCGCGATAGATATTTAAAAGAATTGGGATTAGATGATTTAGAAGAGAGATAAAACTTATTTTGGATTTGTCGAAAAAGAACAAATATTGAAATTTATGTATAAAAAAAGTTCAAATGTTTCACTATTTTAATAGGTGAAGAAGAATGAAAGATATTTTGTGGAATTTGTTTAAAGAAACAGGAAACATTAATTATTATAATTTATCTAAGCAGATTAAAGAGAAGAAGTGAGAAGATGAATTTAGTAAAAACAGAAGGTATTGTGCTTGGTGAAACAAACTATAGTGAGTCTAGTAAAATTTTAAAAGTATTGACAAAAGACTACGGAATGATTAGTATATTGTCGAAAGGGTGCAGGAATATTAAAAGCAAACTTCGTGGTGTTAGTAGTATTTTTTCCTATGGAGATTTTCATCTTTCCTATAAAGAAAAAGGACTTTCTACATTGCTTGGAGTTGATATTCGAAATAGTTTTTTAAAGTTGCAATGTGATATTGAACGAATTACTTATGCGAGTTACTTATTGGATTTGACAGAGCAAGTTTTGAAGCATACGGAAAGTGAAGAGATTTATCCACTTTTAATTGCAACGTTAGTGAAGATGAATGAAGAATACAATTTGGAAGCTTTAACGAAGATTTTGGAGCTCAAATATCTGGACTTTTTAGGAATCCGTCCTGTTTTGGATTGTTGTAGTGTTTGTGGGAATCAGACACAGATTGTGACTTTAAATGCTCATGCAGGGGGATATCTTTGTAAGGATTGCTATCATAACGAGAAAATATATAGTGATCGGACAATTAAATTGGTTAGAATGTTTTATTATGTTGATATTTCTAAAATTAAAAAATTGGATATTAAAGAGGAATCTTTAAAAGAACTTAATGAATTTATTAATGAATATTATGATCAATATTCAGGGTTATATTTAAGAAGTAGAAATTTTTTGGAAAGTATTAACAAAATAGGATAGAGGTACAAAAATGAAAAAGGGCAAGCAAGATAAGAAATTGTATATTATAACTGCATTGTTAGTATTTATTATTTTTCTCTTTATATTTATTAGTAAAGGGATTTTTCCGTTTGGGAAGAATTCTTTGATTTGGGGAGATATGCATGATCAAATCACAGCATTTTATTACCATTTCTATGATGCATTTTATGGGGATACGTCTTTGCTTGTTGATTTTACTACAAGTGGTGGTGTTAATTTCTTTGGGATTTTAACTTATTATATTTTAAGCCCAATTACTTTTTTACTTTTGTTGTTTCCAAGAGAGAATATTTATTTAGCTGTATCCATTGTTGTTGCTTTAAAAATACTTGTATCTAGTTTAACCTGCCTTTATTTTATTCGTTATTATTTTAAAAAATTGCCTAGTGCACTTAGCGTGTTTTTATCAATATGTTATGCTTTTTCTGGATATAGTTTATCTATGTATCAAATTACGCCATGGATTGATACGATGTATTTGTTTCCTCTTTTGATGGTTGGATTAAAGAAAGTGTTGGACTTAGAAAAACCTACTTGGTATATATGTGTATTTTCCATTTGTTTGATTTGTAATTTTTATCTTTCTATTATGATTGCACTTTTTATTCTTTTGTCTGCTTATCTTTATCTTTTGGTGTATAAGAATAAAGAGGAACGTAAGAAGGGGATTTTAGCGCTTGGTATTTCTACTGTTTTGAGTTTACTAATATCGTTATTTGTTTTAATTCCTTCTTATATGCAGATTTCTGTTTCCTCTCGATTGGGACTTAATTTGGAGGAAATGTTTAATTCGAAAGCCGGTCCATTAACGGATAAACTGTCCTTTTTTATGTTTGGTGGAGTTGTTTATTTGGGAATTATTTTTCTTTTAAAAAATTATAAGAAAGATCAGAAATTTTTACTCTGGTATATTTCTACTTCTTTGATTGTTGGTATTCCATTACTTATTGAACCAGTGAATAAATTCTGGCATTTTGGATCTTATGCGTTTTTTCCATATCGGTTTGGATTTATTACAATTTTTCTTTTGATTATTGGAGCTTGTTATGGATATTCTTTGGAAGAAGCTACTTTGAAGAAAAAGAAAATGGTCCGTATAGATCGAAAATTTTTATCTTTTTTAATAACCGCTATTTCTTGTTTTCTTATTATCTATTTGACAAATTTTTATTATGCAGATTTTCAAATGGCACTTTCTAGATTGACTATTTCTACTGATCACAGTCTTCTTTGGTTTTTGGCAGCTTCTACTTTTTTAGCTATATTTACTTGTATTATTATTTATTTATGTACTTCTTCATGGAATGGAATTCGAATTTGTTGTATTGCTTTGATTACCTTAGTTCATATTATGTCTAATAGTTTGTTATATTTTGGAATCGATTTCAATCAAGATAAGTTAATGGGACAATATCAGGATTTGGTGAAGCTTTCCAAGACTTATCGATTGAATGATTATTATCGTGTTAAAAATATGACTTCAGGTTTTATGATGAATAGTGGAATGGTAATGAAGTATCATACATTAGATCATTTTACTTCTTTGACAGATCGTAATAATTTGCAGAGTCTTAAAAGATTGGGATATTCTTCTATGTGGGTTAAGACTTTCTCTAAGGGTGGAACTTTGTTTAGTGATGCCATTTTGGCTAATAAATATATTATTTCTAGATCGCAAGTTGAGAATCCATATTATAAATTTGTTGATACATATGGAAGTTTGCAATTCTATGAGTTATTGAAGACTCCTTCTTATGGATATTTCATTGAAAAGAATCAGAATATAGATATTTTGGACAAGTCTAATTCATTTGAAATTCAAAATTTAATGTATCAAATGATTCAAAAAACAAAGAAGAATATTTTTACAGTTTATGATAATTGGCAATTAAATAATATTGAAACTGAAGAAAAGGATGGGAAAACAATTTATCAAATTGTCGATGAGGATGCATATAATTATATTGAACAAACTATTTCTATTCAGAATCGTCAAGTGCTTTATTTAGAAATTTTAAAGGATTTAGATAATACTATAAATGCAGGAATCTATCAGAAATTTAATATTTATGTTAATGATCATCTGTTTCAGAAAAATGCGTTAACTGAAAATAATAATGGTGTTATAGACTTAGGAATTTTTGATGGGGAAGATGTTAATATAAAAATTGAATTACGAGGAGATGTAGAGGTTGATACACTTACTCTTGCGACGATGGATTTAGAAAAGTATGAGAATTTTTTAGAAACTACAAATGTTCCTTTAAAAATTAAATATCAAAGGAATAAGGTTTTTGTTGAAATTGAGTCTGATAAGAGACAAACATTATTTTTACCTATTTCTTATAATAAGGGATATCATGGTATGGTTAATAAAAAAGGAGTAGAAGTAGAGAAAGTGTTTGGTAATTTTGTTGGGATTCCATTAGAACAAGGTAGAAATGAGATCGAATTAACATTTGTTTCACCTGGACTAAAGATTACTTGTTTTATGAGTCTTTGTTCTTTAGCTTTAACGATTTTTATCATAAAGAAAAAATGGTATTTTGATCTAGTTAACTGTAAGTTTTTACAAACAATTGCGAGTATTTGTTATAAGATTTTATATGCAGTATTTTTGGTTGGTATTTATATTAGTTTGACGATTGTTTTTATCTTATCTTATTTTATTTATTTCCAATTTTGAACTTGACAGATTGTTTTATTGTCTGTAAAATTGAAGTTGTCAATGCGATGATGGCCTTGGAAAAGCTGGAGCAATACAGAAAAAGAGATTCTTCTAGAATAAATAGGGTGGAACCGCGGAAAAATTTTCGTC
>JAAWDC010000014.1 GCA_022793565.1 Bacilli bacterium | reverse complement strand
AATTTGAATTACCAAAAGAAAAAGAATAGTATTCAAATCAAAGTATGGAAGTATTTTATTGGTTTTTCACTTTTCCTTTTAATTTTTCTATGGATTTTCCAAATTGTCTTACTCCCCTCTTACTATGAATCTTCTAAAACTAAAGAATTAGAGACAGTAGTTGGCTCTCTTTCTAAAGCATACTATACAAGAGAGAACAAAAATGATTTTTTTGACCGTGTAGCGGAAATTGCTTATCATTCAGGAGTGTGTGTCATTATCTCAGACTCCTTATCAAATACAGATTATACTACGGATACTTTTAGTAAAGAGTGTTTACAAGGAAACACTTTCGCCCAGTATAAACAGAATTTTATTGCGAGAAATTTACTAAAGGACAAGTTGATTACTATTAATCCAAGATTTGAAAACAAAACTCTAATCTATGGTTTAAAATTAGATTCCAGTACGTATATTTTCACTAGTTCTTCTTTGGTCCCTATCGATTCAACTGTCTCTATTTTACGAGAACAATTTGTTATTGTATCTATCATTGTCTTACTTCTTGCTTTTATTATTGCTTATTTTATTTCTAGTAAATTATCCAGTCCAATTGTAAAGCTTACAAAAGCTACCAAGGAATTTGGAAAAAGTCTAAATACAGATGCTTTTGACATTTCTAATGAATTTGAGGAGATTACGGATCTTGCACAAACTTTAAAATATGCAAGTATAGAGGTTGCACAAACTGAGGAATTAAGAAAAGAACTTATGGCAAATGTCTCTCATGATTTAAAAACGCCTCTTACTATGATTAAGGCTTATGCAGAGATGGTACGTGATTTAACATATAAAAACAAAGCAAAAAGAGAGCAAAATCTAAACGTAATTATCGAAGAGACAGATCGACTCAATCACTTAGTAAATGATATTCTTACACTTTCTGTTATGGAGAGTAAGATGATGAAAATATCTAAAGAAGAGTTTGATCTTCATGAATTGATTCAAAAGCTATTAGATCGCTATCAGATTTTTTCTTTAAATGAAGAGTATAAATTTTTATATCATAACAAAGAATCCTTTTTTATCTATGCTGATAAAGAAAAGTTAGAACAGGTGTTTTACAACTTAATCAATAATGCAATTCAATATACGGGAGAGGATAAAGTAGTTGAGATCCGAGTTACAGAAGAAAAAAAATATTACTTAGTTGAAATCATAAATTCTGGTCCCCCTATTCCTAAAGAAGATTTAAAAAACATTTGGAATAAATATTATAAATCAAATAAAAATCATCAGAGAGCTAAAATTGGAACAGGCTTAGGATTATCCATCGTTAAGCAAATCTTGGAATTGCATCAATTTACTTATGGTGTTTCTAGTACAGAGAAAAAAGGAACCATCTTTTACTTTCATATTACAAAGTAATGGTTCCTTTCATATTATGTTAACTTCTTTTGTTGTTTTCCCTTCTGTTTTGAATTTATGAATTCTATGATATAATGAATTAGGTGAACATTATGTTTAGAATTATAGAAAATAGTGAATCTTCTTTGGAGATTAAAAGATCTAAATTCATTACCAAGTTATATTATGTTACTACTGTTCAAGAAGCAACTACTCTTCTTCAACACATTCGTAAATTATATAAAGATGCTACTCACTGTTGTTATGCGTACATCATCGATCAAGAAAAAAAATCGTCTGATGATGGAGAGCCTGGTGGCACTGCTGGTGTACCAATGTTAGATCTCTTAGATAAAAGACAAATGAATTATATTCTCTGTGTTGTAATTCGATATTTTGGTGGAATTAAGCTAGGTGCTGGTGGTTTAGTTCGTGCCTATTCTAATTGTGTTCGTATAGCCTTAGAGCAAGCGACATTAAAAGAGTTAGAAGCTGGTTATCGAGTCTGCTTACATACTGAGTTTTCCAAAGAAAATCAGTTGATTCAATTACTGGGAAAAAACAATATTCTAAAAAAGGAATATCGAGATGACCTATACATAGAAGCAATTGTCTCTTATGATCTTCTTCAAACTCTTCAGGCTTTTTCTTTAGAAATTATTGAAAATGTTTGGATTTAATCAAAATATATCCTCTTTTTCACAAAAAATACATAATTTAGTTGTATGATAATTTTGTAATAACTATTAAGCACTCTCACCAAAGTAGTTATTATGTCCCCATATGGGGACTTTTTTTATTTTTCAATCTCTTTATGTTTAATGATGAATAACTCTTTTCTTCTATAAAAAGCATAAAATATCTCTTCTATTTGAATCTTTTGTTCTTTTAAAATCTTTTCTAACCATTTTTCATTCTTTCCTATTTCTGTTAAAGTATCCTTTTGAATTTCTCCATCTAAAATTAATGGCATGGGATATTCTTCACTTAAATCTCCACTTTTTTTGAATACACTCAAATTACCACTCGTTTCTAAAATGGCATAATCTACTTCTTCAATAGAACGAATGTGTTGCTCTCTAAGTTGGGTTAGTAGATCATCAATATTATATCTTTGCTTTACCATTTCTTTAAAATTGATGATTCCTTTTTTTATGATTACGGATGGAATTCCATCAAATGCATCTCTTACTTTCGCATTTTTTAATGAATAATATGCCATTCCAATTTGTATTAAGACTAAAGATACAATCGGTAGGATAGATAAAAATATACTCTCTTTTCGATTATCAATCGACATCGCTGCTAATTCTGCAATTAGGATGGAGACAATCAAATCGACAATTCCTAATTGACCAACTTCTCTTTTTCCCATAAATCGATATAGGACGGTAATTAAAATATAAAATAGAAAAGTCCTCTCTAAAACAATTACATAATCCATCTTTCTCACCTAGTTTTATTATGGTTCATGGTATAAAGAACTATTCAAAAACATACTTTGTAATAGGTGATTTTATGAAATATCGAAAGTATGGGGAAGCTTTTTTATTGTCTTCTATTCTTCTATTCTTTTTTAGTATGATCGTGACTCTTTTTGGACATTTTAATCTTATATCCTCTAAGATGATGCAACCAATTCTTTTATTTCTTACAATGTTTTCTTTTTTTGCGGGTGGTTTATATCTAGGAGTAAAATGTGAGAAACGCGGATGGCTAGAAGGCTTAAAATTAGGTTCCTTTTTGGCTTTTCTTTTCTTTTTGATCAGTTATTTAGGATTTGATCAAGGGATGCATTTAAAAACATTTCTTTATTATCTACTCTTGCTCTCCTCTTCTATTTTGGGATCAATGCTTGGAATTAGTAAACAAACGGAAAAATAAAAAGTTCTGTATCAAGGATCTATTTATATTCTTTGAATCAGAACTTTTTTCTTTAATCAAATATAACTTTTATAACTTGTTATTTACGTTTTGAATGTCTTTAGATATTCACTTTAAAAGTAAGTTTATTATCTATCTACAGTATCGTAATATATTTTTTCTAGTTTGATCTATCAAATGGATTCTACTCTTTCATTCTTTTTCTTGAGCAAAGTAATTTATATCATATCCATTTCTACTTTTGATGATACTTTTTATAAAACTCTTCTTTATATTCTAGTAATCGATCTTCTTTAATGGCTTCTCTTAATTCTTCTACAAGGCGGATTAAGAAACGAATATTATGTATAGATAGTAATCTTCCACCTAACGCTTCTTCCACGTTTACTAAGTGCCTGATATAAGCCTTTGTATAGTTTTTACATGCATAACAATCGCAGTCTTCTTCGATCGGTGTAAAATCTTCTTTATATTTAGCATTT
>JAAWDC010000013.1 GCA_022793565.1 Bacilli bacterium | reverse complement strand
TTCTCTAAGTCTTGGTAAATTGTTCCTTGTAAGTAATTTACTTTCGCTGTTGTTCTTGAAGTAATACCCATTCCAATTGTTCCTTTATCTACTAATGTTACTTTATAACCAGAATCTTTTAAAAAATAAGCACAGGAAATTCCTGTAATTCCACCACCAATGATTAAAATGTCAGTATTTTCCATCTTTTTCTTCTTAGAAGTAGATGGCTTTTTATACTCTTTTGTCCATAAGGATTGTATGTTCATGTTTTTCACCATTTATAGTATGGTTTGTTTTATTATAAATATTCTCAAGTAAAAAAATATTAAGCGGTCATCGGATTTACATGGACCATACAATGTTTTACTTTTGGAAATTTTAGTTCTACTTGATCATGAACTGTATGAGCGATATTGTGAGCATTTTCTAATGAGAAATTTTTTGGGATGCCAATTTCAATTTCTACATAGATCCGATTTCCAAAACGTCTTGTTTTTAAACGATCTAAAGATTTTATATGCTTTATTGATAGGACTAGACATCGAATTTGAAATTCTGTATATGAGTCACATGAAGTATCTAGGAGTTCATTGATTGCGTCTTCTCCAATTTTATAAGATACTTTAATGATAATAAAACAGATAATTAAACTAGCTAAACTGTCTGCCCACCAAATTCCGATCATACTGCATAGTATTCCGATCATACTTCCGATAGAAGAAAATGCGTCACTTCTATGATGCCATGCATCTGCCATTAAGGAATTAGATTTAATTTTTATTGCGATATTTCTGGTATACCAAAACATTGCTTCTTTACTGAAAATAGAAATTATGGCAGCAGTAAGTGCAAAGATGGTTGGACTTTGGATTGTTTCTTTTGAAAATAATCCTTTTATACCTTGTACGCCTATTAAAAGACCTGTTACAAATAAAAACAAGGAAAGAAATAGGGCAGTGAGGGACTCAATTCGTTCATGTCCATAGGGATGTTTGGCATCTTCCTTTTTGGCAGACCACTTTAGACCAAATATTACAACGACGGTACTTAAAACATCCGATGCAGAATGAATACTATCACTGATCATTGAAATACTATGTCCAATAATTCCTGCTGATAATTTTATTATGGATAAAAGAAGGTTTAAAAAAATGGTGATCCAAGATGCTTTGATTCCTTCCTTTTCTTTATTTTCCATAAGATCACCTCATTTAGTTTAATATATGCACTTATATAAAAAATGTCCTTTTCAAACGATTCGTTTTCTATGTGTTTTCATTTTATAAAATTTACTTCAAGATAGATCCGTGATATACTAAATATGGATGTGGTTATGAATGAAAAGTGGGATTTTAGTAGTTTATAAGCCAAAAGATATGACGAGTAGACAAGTAGTAGATTCCGTGGGTAAGATTTTTCATACTAAGAAAGTAGGACATACTGGAACATTAGATCCTTTGGCTCAAGGTGTTTTAGTTTTAGGAATCAATCAGGGAACAAAGATTATTGAATTGTTGATGTCTTCTGAAAAGGAGTATATTGCGGATGTAGTGATTGGGCAAGATAGTGATACATTAGATGTAACAGGTTCTATTCTTCCTTACGAACTGGATCATCTATATTCTAAAATGGAAATTTCTCAGGTTTTAGATTCTTTTCTTGGGACTTATGATCAGGAAGTTCCATTATATTCGGCGGTTCATGTAGATGGACAAAGGTTATATGAATATGCTAGAAAAGCTCAGTCGGTTGTTCTTCCTTCTAGAAAAGTTACTATTCGTGAAATAGAGTTATTAGGAGATGTTCAACAAAAAGATGGAGAGGTTACTTTTCAATTTCGAGTTGTTGTTAGTAAAGGAACTTATATTCGAAGTTTGATTCGTGATATTGGACGGAAACTTGGGTGTCCTTGTATTATGAAAGATTTACTTCGAACTAAACAAGGAAATTTTTCTATTGAGCAGGCATATAGGATGGAACAGTTATCTTTAGATATAAATCTTATTAAGATAGAAGATGCACTTCAGATGACTTGTGAATATGATACTATAGTGGTTTCTAGTGAGTTAGAACGAAAGATTCGCAATGGGGCAGTTTTACCTAAAAATTTCTGTGGAAGATATGCTATTTTTTTAAATCAGCAGCAAGAATTTTTGGCTATTTATCAGACTTATTCAAAAAATGAGGAACTTATGAAGCCATGGAAGGTATTTTATAAGGAGGATACAAGATGAAACAATTAAAAGAATTATATCCAGGTTATGGAGATGTTCTAATTAAAGATATCAAGATTAATTCTAAGGATGTGGAGGAAGGAGATCTCTTTGTTTGTGTACATGGAGTAACTGCGGATCGACATGATTATATTGAGGATGCAATTTCTAGAGGGGCTTTAGCGGTTGTTGTTAGTCGTCCTGTAGAGTGTAGTGTTCCAGTAATTCAAGTCGAAGATACAAATCGAGAATTACCGATTCTTGCTTCTAAATTTTATGATTTTCCCGAAAAAGAATTGAAGCTTCTTGCTGTTACTGGTACAAATGGGAAGACAACTTTAGCGGGAATTATTCAAGATTTATTAGGAAATAGTGAATGTGGCTATTTGGGGACGAATGGGATGATTTGTAGTCAGTTTAATAAGCCTATTCGAAATACAACTCCAGATAGCGATCGTTTATATAAATACTTTCGTCAATTTGTAGATGCGGGCTGTAAATATTTAAGTATGGAGACGTCTTCGGAAGCATACTTTAGAAATCGCTTGGATCATTTACAATTCGAAGTGGGGATCGTTACCAATATTACCGAGGATCATTTGAATATTCATAAAACTGTTGAAAATTATGTTTCTTGCAAGAGTCAAATGCTAAGTCATATTAAAAAGGCAGGATATTGTATTTTAAATACAGATGATGTTTATTATGAGGAGTTTTGTAAGTCCTGTTCTTCTAATCTTTTGACCTATGGGAAGAAAGAAGAAGCAACTCTTCAAATTATCTCTTATCGTTTGATGGAGACTTCTACTGAGGTTACTTTAAAGTATCAGAAAAAACTATATACGATTACTAGTCCATTGGTTGGTGAATTTAATATTTATAATTTGTGTGCGGGAATTCTTGGAGTAGTTTCTTTAGGTAAGGATTTTTCTTGGGTGCTTGAACGGATTTCTTTGATTCGTCCACAAAAGGGTAGATTAGAATTTTTGAATTTTGGGCAACCTTATCAAATTGTGTTAGATTATGCCCATACACCAGATGCTTTTTTGAAAGTGTATTCTTTTTTAAATTTTATAAAAAAAGGAAAATTGATTACTGTAACAGGAAGTGCTGGTGGAAGAGAGCATGAAAAACGTGGGCCAATGGGGAAGATTGTATTGGAAAACTCTGATTTTGTTATTTTTACAATGGACGATCCAAGGAGAGAAAGTGTCGATACCATTATTGATGACTTAGTTAGTTTGTCTGAGAAAACAAATTATAAAAAGATTATCAATCGAGAGGAAGCAATTCAATATGCCTTTTCTATTGCGGAGAAAAATGATATTATACTAATAGCAGGGAAGGGTATTGATAATTATATGGCAATTGGAGATGAATATTTGCCATATTCTGATCTTGATGTTATTCGTAATCATTTTATAAAGGGATAGATGGATATAAGTAGAGGTGAATCTAAATGAATATGCGGTATAAAAAAGGTTCTAGAGCAAGTTTGTTTTTGGAGTTAGCACAGCCAGATGAAGATGGATATAGTCGTTGGGTTTCTAAGAGGGAGTTTGTTGGGGAATATGAACCATTGATGTTTAAAAATGGAGGAGATTGGTGTAGAAGTTCCGCTAAAATTGCGAAGGATTTTGTTCTGGAGTTTGATCGTACTGAAACATCTGGTGTTGGAATTGATCGAATTCGACTTGCCGGTTTTCAGGATGATGCCATTGGTTCACAAACAATCCGTAGTGATATAAAAAGATATTATCAGGGAAAACGTTGTGTGGTTTTGGGGACGTCTAATCCAGAAGTGGATCATAAGAATGGTCGAAAAAATAATCCAAGTACTATGTGTGTAGATACTCAAAAGTTAGAAGAATTTCAACCTCTTAGTAAGGCTGCAAACGATGCGAAACGACAGTTTTGTAAAGAATGTAAAAGGACGAGTGAGCGATACGACGCTACAAAACTGGGATATCCGATTTCTTTTTACGCTGGTACGAGTCATCACGATGGATCCGTAACAGGATGTGAAGGATGCTTTTGGTATGATCCAGTTGAATTCCGTAGACATTTAGAGCAAAAGAGGGATTGATTTAAATTTGTATTAGGATGTGATGTAGGTGGAGCAGTTATCGTTTACTGAATATCAGAGTAAGCTATTGATTGAATTGGAAAAGGCTTTCCATTTGTTATCTCCTGATTGGTCTAAGCAGAACAATTATGATGATGGTCGGACTAGGTTTATTTATGAAGTGGAGAATGTGGATGAAATTATTCGTCGTTGTCAAGGAGATGAAATGCTTTTTCAGTATGCATTACACCGGTGGTACAATTATAAAACATCGAAACATTGTGAGGATCTTTTTTGTTTAGAAGGTGCTACGAGAGTCAAAAATCAAAAAGATCGGGAAGTTGATATCTATATTCGTGGAATTCCTTTTGATGTGAAATTAACTGTATATTCAAACAAATTTTCTTTTTATCCATCTCCGTTAAATACTAGAGAATTAAAAGATGCGATGTGCCGGTGGTTATATGAAAATCAATCACAGGAGCAGAGAAAACATTTAAAAAATCGAATTTTCATTGTTTGTTATGGAGAGAATAAGTTAGATAGTTTTCGCCTTAAAATGGATTTTACTCAAATTCGTGAAAAGATTAAGCAATACTTAATCTATTTTCAAGAGAATGAATTTAATCAAATTACTGTTTTAGATTCTGGAAAAGAATTTTCTGTTCGGACAGATGTTATTTATATTTGTTAAAAAAATAAGCCTCTATTTCAGAGACTTATTCTTTTTTTCTTTTTCTGGTTTTTGAAAAATTAAAATATATTCATGAGCAAAAACATAAAATCCTCCAAGTAAAGAGCGATATCTCCAAATTGCTTTCTGATTTTGTTTGGCCTTTGTTTCACTCATATTTTTTACAACAGTTGATTTTAATAAATAGCCTTTTTGAATCATCATTTGAATGAAATAAGAACTTAATGGAATCCATTCGCCTTTTTTATAAATATCGCCTATTACAATTCCAATATATCTTCCTTTTTCTAAATATTGACATGTCTGGTCAATGACTTTTTCAAACATTTTTAAGAACTCTTCTAGTGATTTTGCACTTGCTAAGTTTCCTTTTAGTTGATTGAATTCAATGATATCCCAGTAGGGAGGATGGCAAATAACTAATTGGACTTCGTTAATATTATTTTTTTCTAGGATTGGTTTTAAATCCATGTCCATGCTGTTTCCTAGTAAAAATTCTAGTTTTACTTGGTTATTTTTTATTAGAGCACGTTCTTTGGCAACTTCTAATATCTCCTTATTTAATTCAATTCCAATCCCATTCCTTCCGAGTCGCTCACATTCTATTAAGGTAGTTCCACTCCCTAAGAAAGGATCTAAAACCCAGTCATCCTTTTTGGTATAACGCATCATTAATTGATATGGTATTTGAGGGATGAAGTTTCCATGATAATCTCCTTTATGTGTACCACTATGATCTCTTTTATCGATGATCCAAAGACTGTCTGTTAGAATATCTTCATATTGTTTCCAATTGGTTAAATCCAAATCATTAATTTTTTTCTTCATATTCTTCACCTATATTATTGTAACATACTTTTATTTGTTTATTCTTCTATATGTATTTAAATCATTATAAGTTTGTTTATTTATTTGTATTTTTGAATCTGTTATTTCTATCTTGTTTTAATTTTTATAGAGGCTTGTTTTTAATAAAATGGTTATTTTGGTTGAGATGTTTGTTTCTTTTTTTATTAGTATTATTTTTATAGAACTATTAATTAAGTATTGGTATCCAATATACAATCAATTTTGTTTCATTTTATGTTATAATGAAAAAGATGAAGGTGTAAGTTTATGAATTATATTGGTTCTAAGTATTCAATTTTAGATTTTATTGATGAGACTGTCTTGGATTTTGCTCATCCAGTTAGTAATAATTACGTTTTTTGTGATATTTTTTCTGGGACTGGAGTGGTCAGTAAATATTTTAAAAGAAAAGGTTGTTCTGTTATTTCTAATGATATTCAAAGTTATAGTTATATGATTTCTAAAGCATTGATCGAAAATAATGAAGAATATTCATTTGATACTTTAAAAGGACATGGAATTGATGATCCATTTACTTATTTAAATGAGTTACCGGGATTAGAAGGTTTTATTTTTAAAAATTATACTCTTTTGGGAACGGAAAAGGAAGAAATCCAACGATTGTATTTTAGTGATGATAATGCGAAAAAAATTGATGCGATTCGAGTTCAAATTGAAGATTGGAAAAGGGCAAATTATCTGACAGAGAACGAGTATTGTTATCTTGTTGCTAGCCTAGTAGAAGCAGCAGATAAAGTAGCTAATACTGCTTCTGTTTATGAGGCTTTTCTAAAAAAATTAAAAGCATCCGCTGCTAAGCCTTTAGTTTTTCGCCCTTTAGATCAAGCTATCTGTATACCAAACGGTGTTTATGCTTGTTATAATGAGGATGCAAATCAATTGATCGAGAAAATTCATGGAGATATTCTTTATATGGATCCTCCTTATAATACTAGAAAGTACGATACAAATTATCATCTATTAGAAACTATTGCTCTTTATGATTCTCCACAGATTAAAGGAAAAACGGGAGTTCGCTTAGAACAGAAAAAAAAGTCTAGGTATTGTATGAAGCGAGAAGCTATATTAGCCTTTGAGGATCTAGTTAAAAAAGCAGATTTTAAGTATTTGTTTTTAAGTTATAATGATGAAGGAATTATTTCGATGGGTGATATTCGAAAAATTATGTCTAAGTATGGGAAATATCGATGCTATAGTAGGAAGCATAAACGGTATAAATCTGATGCGAAAAGAGAATATGCAAAAGATTTTACGATTGAATATATCCATTGTTTAGAAAAAGATCCTAAATTTTTATCTAATAATTTTTAATATAGGGAGACTTTATAGTTTCTCTTTTTGTTTCTTAGTTTTTAAGAATTCTCGTAGAATTTTTGTTAATGCTCTTTTTTCAATTCGTGAGACGTAACTTCTAGAGATTTTTAATTCTTTTGCAATCATTTTTTGGGTTTGACTATCTGTTTGATAAAGTCCATATCTACGAATAATAATTTCTTTTTCTCGTGGAGTTAGAATATTTAAGTATTGAATTAGTAGTTGGATATTTTCTTTTTTGTCTAGTTCTTCTAAAAAATCTGGTTTTGGTGCTTTTAATACGTCTAAGATTGTGATTTCGTTTCCTTCTTTATCAAAACCGATGGATTCATTTAGAGAGACATTTTTTAGATTTTTATTATTTGTTCTAAAAAACATAAGAATTTCATTTTCAATACAT
>JAAWDC010000189.1 GCA_022793565.1 Bacilli bacterium | reverse complement strand
GATATCGTCGTAATTTTAAACTCTATCCGTATAGGAAGTTAAATGATAAGCTTTTATTAGATGCAGAAATGTATTATAATCGTTTTATGGATATTGCAGTTTCCAATCGACAAGATGTAGAAAAGTGGTGATTATATGGAAATTTTAAATCGGGTAGCAAGGCATGATTATTTTATCGAAGAGGAGTATGAATGTGGACTTGTACTAACAGGAACTGAAATTAAATCTATTCGTGATGGAAAAGCTAACATAAAGGATAGTTATGGAATCATTAAAAATGGGGAAGCGTTTCTTTTAAATATGTTTATTAGTCATTATAAAGAAGGAAATATTTTTAATCACAGTGAGACCAGAACGAGAAAGTTATTATTGCATAAGTCTGAGATTCGTAGACTCAATGATAAGATTAGGCTGGAAGGATATACATTAATTCCTTTAAAGGTCTATTTTGTAAAAAGTCGAGCAAAAGTTTTAGTTGGTTTATGTAAGGGTAAAAAAACATTTGATAAAAGGGAAACGATAAAAGAAAGAGATATTAAGAGGCAATTGGAACGTGTGAATAAAAATCAATATTAGAGGTCTATTATGAACAAAGAATTAGTACAGTATATAGAGAGTAACATTTATCCTCTCTATTCTAGAAATGATTGGGCACATCATCTTTGGCATATCGAAGATGTTGTTCAAAAGAGCTTAAAGTTGGCTAGAAATTATGAAGTTAACTTAGATATGGTTTATTTAATTGCTTCTTTTCATGATATTGGATGTTTTATTAGTCGTGAGAATCATGAGGAAATTTCTGCACATTTGATGGAACAAGATTCTTTTATTCAGAAGCTTTTTAGTGCGACAGATATTAAAATTATGAGTGAAGCTATCATAGATCATAGGGGATCTTTGGAATACGAACCAAGAAGTATTTATGGAAAAATTGTTTCAGCAGCTGACCGATTTACGACGGTTGAAGGAATTATGAAAAGTACACATTGTTATACACTTGAGTTTTTCCCAGAGGTATCATGGGAGAAAATGATTGAAATCAGTTATGATTATATTAAAAATAAGTATGGAAAAGATGGATATGCTAGATGTTATATTCCAAATCCTGATTTTGATCAGTTTTTAAAGGATATTCAAAAATATTTGAATGATCGTGATCTGTTTTCTAAAAAATTGAAGGAAGTGGATTCTTTACTTCGCCAGGAATTTCCAGTAAGAGTTGGATTTCCTGGTAAAAATTGATAGTTGCTTTTTTTCTTAGAAATGTGCTATAATTAGCACACAACTTGGGGCTGTCATGGTTTCGACAGGATTAGAAAGGCTAGAATTGCAAGTAGATGGCAATCTTAAAATGCGTCAGTTAAATATAACTGGAAACAATTATCAAATGGCTTACGCTGCTTAATAAAGCATATGGCGTAGCGCTTCTTTAAAAATCTTACCTGTGGATTTTTTTAGAGGCTCGATTTTAACAGGTTATATTACTAGGACTCCTATAGTAGTAACGAAATTTATAGGATGGCTATATCAACATTCGTTAACTAGTTTTTGATATAGTAAGAGCGTTTAGTTAACTAAACTTGTAGATATTCTTGAGGATCTAGTTTTGGACAGGAGTTCGATTCTCCTCAGCTCCACCAGATTGATACCAAACTCGAGCTTTTATGGTTCGGGTTTTAATATGCCAAAAATTAGTGTATAATGTTTATAGAAATTAATTTGAGGTTTGTCAATTTAGTAAACACACTTGTACATTGACATCATCAATGAACACACGGAGCTTAAGTTTTTTCGCTATTAAATCTCTTAGTAGTAGGAGTTGAGAAAATATGAAAAAAGTACTTGTTTTATATTCTGGTGGTAAAGATTCAATGTTAAGTGCCATGTTATTAATAGAGCAAGGATATCAAGTATTTTTAGTACATTATGATAATTCATTAGAAATTGGTAATCACAATGTTAATAACTGGTGTTCATATCGAAAATGATAAAATAATGAGATGGAAGATTGAAGATAGTTATGGTGATAAAGTTCATAAAGATGGATATTATATTATGAATGATAATTTCTTTGATGATTTTGTAATTGAAGTTATGATAGATAAAAAATATTTATCAAAGGAACAATTAGAATTATTTAATCAAAAACCTATATTATTTGATATGAATGAGCCTTTTTAATTAAACAATTTAATAAATAAATTATTGGGGGAGTGAAAAAATGTTAGCAAGCAAACTACAAATTGGAGATACAATTGGTGTTATTGCTCCAGATAAAGCATTAAAAAGTAAAGATAAAGAATATTTAGAAAATGCCAGTAAGTATTTTGAAAGTTTAGGTTTAAAAGTTAAATATGGAAAATACTTATTTTCTGATGATGAGTATTGTGCTGGAACACCAATGCAGAGAGCTGAAGATTTAAATAATATGTTTAGTGATAAAGATGTAAAAGCCATATTTACTGTTAAGGGGGGATATGGTAAATGGAATGTTGCCATATATAGATTTTGAAAATATAAAAAATAATCCTAAAATTTTTTTAGGTATGAGTGATATTACAGTTTTATTATGTGCAATTAATAAAATGACTGGATTGATTACTTTCCATTGCCAAGATTATATAT
>JAAWDC010000188.1 GCA_022793565.1 Bacilli bacterium | reverse complement strand
TTTGCTTCTAGATGTTGCCTTAATAATCTCCTTTCGCAAACATTAACGTTATGTGGGATATTTGGGATGTTTGTTACTTTTGAGTTATTGCTGTAGTATTCTGTAATTTTTCCTTCTTCAATCTCATAATTTGTTAAAAATGTTCCATCTTTTTGTAATTTATCCATCTTATTCCTCCATTTTTAAAACCGCTAAAAAGGCTTCTTGTGGCACTTCTACACTACCAATCTGTTTCATTCTTTTTTTACCTTCTTTTTGCTTCTCTAAAAGTTTCTTTTTACGAGAAACATCTCCACCATAACATTTTGCTAAAACATTTTTTCTCAATGCCTTAATATCTGTTCTAGCAATTACTTTAGATCCAATCGATGCTTGGACTGGTACTTCAAACATTTGACGTGGAATTAATTTTTTTAAATTTTCTACGACTGCTTTTCCTCGATTATATGCAAAATCTTTGTGTACAATTGTACTTAAAGCATCTACTGTTTCTCCGTTTAGGAGAATATCCATTTTCACTAAATTACTTGCTTGATATCCAATTAGTTCATAGTCAAAAGAAGCATATCCCTTGGTGTATGATTTTAGTTTATCAAAAAAATCATAAACAATTTCAGAAAGTGGAATTTGGTAATGAATATTTACTCTTGTTTGATCAATATACTCCATCCCAATATAATTTCCTCTTTTATTTTGGCAAAGTTCCATAATTGGTCCAATATATTCACTTGGTGTAAAAATACTAGTTTTAATGTACGGTTCTCTGATTTCATAAATCATTCCTCGATCTGGAAGTTTACTAGGAGAATCTACTGTAATTGTAGTATGATCCGTCAATTCTACTTCATAAACAACACTAGGACTTGTTGCAATAATCTCGATTCCAAACTCCCTTTCAATTCGTTCTTCAATAATCTCCATATGGAGAAGTCCTAAGAACCCAGTTCTAAAACCAAATCCTAATGCTTCAGAAGTTTCTGGTTCAAACACTAGGGAGGCATCATTTAATTTTAACTTATCTAATGCTTCTCTTAAATCTTCGAATTTTGAAGATTCAATTGGAAATAAACCACAGAATACCATAGATTTCATAGGCTGATATCCAGGAAGTGGACTCGTTGCAGGATTATTTTCTAAAGTAATAGTATCTCCAACTTGTACATCTCTAATGTCTTTGATCGATCCTGCAATATAACCAACATCCCCTGCTTTTAAATACTCTCTTTTTTCTTCTTTTGGGGTAGTTACGCCTAATTCTGTTACATCATAAACTGCACCAGTTTCCATCATTCGGATTTTATCTCCTACTTTCATAGTCCCATTTACTATCCTGGCTGAAATAATTACTCCTCTATATGACTCAAAAAAACTATCAAAAATTAGAGCTTGAAGGGGTTCTTTTTCTTGACCAGTAGGTGCTGGAATTCTTTCAATAATTGCTTGTAGTAACTCCTTAATTCCTTCCCCTGTTTTCGCACTGGTTAGTATAAATTCTTCTTCTGAAAAACCAATTGTATCGATTAATTCTTTTTTTACTTTTTCTGGATTGGCATTTGGTAGATCTATTTTATTAATTACAGGTATAATCGTTAGATCATGCTCTAAAGCAAGATATAAATTAGCCAAAGTTTGGGCTTCAATTCCTTGTGCTGCATCGACTACTAATAATGCACCTTCACATGCAGCTAAACTTCGACTTACTTCATAGGAAAAATCGACGTGACCTGGTGTGTCAATTAAGTGTAGGAGGTATTCTTCATTTTTATATTTATAATTTAGCTCTACTGCATTTAGTTTAATTGTAATACCACGTTCTCTTTCTATATCCATAGAATCTAATGTTTGTTCTTTTAATTCTCTTTTATCTAAAGCGCCTGTTTCCTCTAATAAGCGATCTGCCAATGTACTTTTTCCATGATCAATATGTGCAATAATAGAAAAATTGCGAATATTCTCTCGTTTCATAGATATCACCTTTGCTTATTATATCAAAAAATATTGAAAGTTCCTAGACTATTTCTAAGTGCTTTAGTTATTATTTTTTGTTGTATCTTTCTTTAAAATTAGGAAATTAAAAAGGACACCAAATGGTTGTCCTTTTCTTAGCCTGCTATGAGAGTTCCTTTTACAATATTAGATTCATTAGATTTTGTTGCGATCATCTGATCTACTAGATTAGATGTTGTACTTGTATAGTTGATTGTGACTCTAGATCCACTTGCAATGGAAGTTGCACTAAATATAATAGTGTAGTTTGTTATATTAGGATTAGATATTGTAATTGTAGTTACTAGTTTTTGACAATTATTAAACATCCCCTCTAAATTCAATGACAATGTAGTATTTATATCAAACATCTTTAGATCAACTAATTTTGAACAATTTCCAATCATGTAAGCCATATTTGTCACTTTAGAAATATTAAAATGACTAACATCCAAGCTAATTAAATTCCAACAACTTAGAAACATTTTTTCCATTGTTACTACATTTGAGGTATTGAAACTACTGACATCCAAGCTTTTTAAGTTTCCACATTCAAAAAACATATTTGTCATATCTGTTACATTGATAGTATTAAAGTTTCCTATATCTAGACTTGTTAGGCGCTGACATTTATCAAACATATAACTCATGTTTG
>JAAWDC010000187.1 GCA_022793565.1 Bacilli bacterium | reverse complement strand
TCTTTGCCTTAATATCATCATTCAAAGATTTCTCTTTATCCCAAGCACCTTTCAATTCAGCTTCTTTCCTACGTAAATTATCAAGTGTTTCATCAATTGATGCAACTCGTTGTTTAGAAAGTTCATCCTTCTCTTTTCGAATAGCCTCTCTTTCGATTTGCAATCGCATAATCTCACGCGTCAAAGCATCCAATTCAATCGGAACAGAATCCATCTGAACTCGAATTGTAGCACAAGCTTCATCAATTAAATCGATTGCTTTATCTGGCAAATACCTATCTGTAATATAACGATTAGACATAGTAGCAGCTGCAATCAATGCATTATCCTTAATATTTACTCCATGATGAATCTCGAAGCGTTCTTTAAGTCCACGCAAAATAGTAACTGTATCTTCAACTGTTGGCTCACTAACCTTTATTTTCTGGAATCGTCTCTCTAATGCACCATCTTTTTCAATATACTTACGATATTCATTCAAAGTAGTCGCACCGATCAAATGAATCTCCCCACGAGCTAACATCGGTTTCAATATATTAGAAGTATCCATCGCACCTTCCATGTTCCCAGAACCGACAATAGTATGGATTTCATCAATAAACATAATGATCTCGCCATCACTTTTCTTAACTTCGTTCAATACATTTTTCAAACGCTCTTCAAACTCACCACGATATTTTGCTCCTGCTACTAAACTAGCCATATCTAGTTCCCAAACAATTTTATTTTTTAAACTAGAAGGAACATCCCCCTTTACTATACGAAGAGCAAGCCCCTCAACAATAGCTGTTTTACCAACGCCTGGCTCACCAATTAAAACTGGATTATTCTTTGTTTTTCTAGATAAAATTCGCGTAATACTACGAATTTCTTCATCTCTACCTATGACAGGATCAATTTTTCCATTTTTTACATCCTCTATGATATTACGCCCATATTTCTCTAGAACATTTTCTTCTTGTTCCTCTCTCGGATACATAAACATCACCTCACAGTTATCATTATACCACAACATTAGCACTTGTCAACAAAGAGTGCTAAATTCGACAAAAAAAGAAATGTGTTTTCTTATAAACACAAATCTTCTTATTTCACTGCTTCAGAAACTAAATCTAATGCTTTTTGCAATTGATTATCATTCTCATCAGATGGCTCTGTATAATAAACAGTATTCATTTCCTCTAAATGAGTAGGAGTTAATCCAGATTCATTAATCCAATTTCCTTTTGGAGTTAACCACTTTTGAATCGTATATTTTACAGTCGCTCCACTAGATAATGTATACGCTCTTTGAACAGTACCTTTTCCATAAGTTGCTGTACCCACTAAATAAGCACCATAAGACTCATATAAAGCCCCTGCCAAAATCTCAGATGCAGAAGCACTGCCCTTATTAACTAAAACAGCAATCGGATAAGTTCTCTTCTCCTTAGAATTGTCACGAATTCGCTCTACAATTCCTTTAGTATCTAATTGATAAATCACTTTCCCTTTTTCTAAAAACATAGATGCAATATCCGTAACACTATTTAAATATCCTCCAGAATTACTACGAACATCAATCACTAACCCATCGATCTTCTCTTTTTCAAGCTCCTTCAATTTCTTTACAAATTGATCCTCTGTATTAGAAGCAAATATACTCAAATAAATATATCCAATTTTATGATTCCCACGCTCAAATACCTTAGTAGAAACTGATTCGATATCTACAGATCCTTTATCCAAAGTAAATACCTTTTCTAAATCTCCACGTAAAACCGTAATAGTAACTGTTTTCTCCTTAGAATTCTTTATCATATCAGAAATTTCAGCAGTACTCTTTGAAGATACATCTTCAGCTCCAACTTTTTTAATTACATCTCCTACTTGTAACCCCGCTTTAAAAGCAGGAGATCCCTCAAACACACGATAAATAGCCACAGTTTGATCATCAAGTTGTACAATCTCAACACCAATTCCTTGATACTTTCCTTCTACTTGTTCGTTAAAAGAATCTGCTTCATCCTGATCCATATATACAGAATATTTATCTCCCAGAAATTCAAGCATCCCCTTAATTCCAGCATCAAGTAATTCATCTTCATCTATCTCTTCATAATAATTCTTTTTAATGTCATTATAAGTATCAATAAATTCTTTATACTGACTAGTCTCAATTCCCTCTTTAGTACAAGATGCACTCTTAGTAGTAAAACGAGTAACTAATCCACCAAGGAAACCACCAAGAATTAGCGTAATAATCATAATTAAAACAACTTCTAAATAGTTAAAACCAGACTTTCTTTCAACAACTACTTCTCGAACTTCTTCCTCTAATTCTTCTTGATCCTTTACATTTTCTATTTCAAGTTCAGAATCTTCTTCTGAATGAATCTTCTTTTTGAACATACTACACCTCTCTATACTCTATTTCATTCTATCACAAAGCAACTACTTTTAGAATATTTTTCTATAGTCTTAAGAATTTTTAACTGAATTTTCCCCATGTAAGTTAATATCTTTCACATGTTTTGGTTTTCTTTTCTCTATTGGCAATGTCTCTTCCCATTCCTTTCCATTCCACTTTTTTAAGCAGTTAGGACCATACCATTCTTTCAACACTTTTTCTATATTATGATAAGAATAAAACTCTCTTCCCTCAAATTTATATTTCTTCAAAGGATAAACATCCTCTTTCAAAAACACTGGTTCTTTTAAAAACTTTTCCCAAGGAACAGAAATAGGTTGAGATACCAGTTTACTGTTTTCATGTCTTCTAGAATAACAATTAGAAAACCATCGTACAAATTTTTTCAAAGGAACTGGATTTAGATGCAAATTATCCAAAAGTACAATGAAAGGCATCACAAGCTTAATAACTGTACGATTTACTTCATCAATGAATTTGTTCTCAGAAACAGTATCATAAATAATGACATCAACAAAAACACCATCTCCACGTTTACACCGATTCTTTAATAAAACATTCACTTCTTCAATGTAAGTACCACGTTTACGAACCTTCATTGTAGGTCCAGAAATAGGATTATATTTAGAATCAATTTCATAACAATCAAAATAGAACTTAGTATCCAAATCCTTCTTTAATGCCTCGATAAATCGTAACCAGTCCTCTCTAGGTACTGCAATATCCATATCATCATC
>JAAWDC010000186.1 GCA_022793565.1 Bacilli bacterium | reverse complement strand
GATTATTTACATATGCGTACCCAGCAACAATCGATTTTTTCCCGTCAAGTAGTCCACAAATTAGTTTAATTAAAGTCGTTTTCCCACTTTGATTATTTCCAACAATTGTTGTGAAACTTCCTTCTTCGATTGTCATCGAAAGACCACGAAAGACATCTTTTCCTGGATAACTAAACTCTAAATTGTTAATTTCCACTGCTTTTTCCATAGTCCACCCCATCGTAGCTACTTATTATACTAAAAAATGGCAAAAATTTCAATAAAAATCTACTTTTCTTCTAAAATGGAAGATTGAACATTCTTATTTATTTACTATAATATTCTGCCTTAGAATATATTCTATCTAATTTTCTTGGTGATTGGCTCTACACTTCTCTTTTTTGAATCCTATCTTGATTACAATTCTTGATAATCTATCACTTAATTCTACGCTTTTCTTTATCGTTGTAATATATAAATATTCTGTTATCTTTTTTAACTCTTAGAATTAATTAGAGTTTTTACTAATATATTCATTGATATTTATAATTTCTTTTTATGAGCCATATTATAACATATTAACCCTCTAAAATAAAGAGTTTGATTCATCTAAATATCCTCTTTTACCCATTTAAATTATTCTAATTTATATCTATTTCATTTATAAATCTGCTTTAATAAAGTTTAGTTATATAATAGCAAAATGTGTTTTATATATATAAAATTTATGATACAATTTATTATATAATAAGGGTGATGGCTATGAAACTATATATTGCAGGAGAAGAGAAGTTAACGCAAATAACGCTCCCCTCTAAAATTGAAGAGTCTTTTTTAATTCGATATAATTTAAATGAAGTAGAAGAAACAATTACCTTAATTGCACAAGAAGGTAGATGGAAATTATCTAGTACTTCTAACATTCAACTATCTAGTAATGGAGTTATTCAGTCTGATATCTTTTTAGATATGTTCCAAGACTTTGAATTGGAATTCTTAGATCACCATAAAAAAGTCACTTTATTCTGTGCTCCTGTTACTGGTACTAATCAAATTGATTTTAATGTCTCAGATGTATCGGCCATTACCATTGGTTCTTCTTTATCTTGTTCTATTTCTTTTCAAGGAAATGATGGAGGTATTGAATATATTAGAATTTCTCGAACTGAGGGACAAGCCCTATTTGAATGTTTGATTCAAAATGGGTGCTACATTAATTTTAGGAAAACTAATCAAAAAGTTTTAGAAAGTGGAGATTTAATTTTTCTTGGTCATATAAAAATTATTTGGATGAATTCTTTTATTCGAATTATTTATCCAGTAAATCAATCTTTAAATTCTCAGTTGCCAATTATACAACCACAACAAATTTCTAACCAACAATATACACCTATTACTGAAAAGGAACGAAATGTTTCCCTCTATGATGAAAATGAAGTGTTTTTTCATACCCCTCAGTTAAAGTTTAATATAAAAAAAGAAGTTATTCATATCGATGCACCTCCTGAGGCAGTAAAGGGAGATGAAATGCCACTATTCCTTTCTTTAGGTTCCACGATTATGATGGGAATGACCTCTATGATCACAGGTGTTATGGCAATTTTAGAACTAACTAGTGGAAATTCTAGTTTTGTAGAGGCCCTTCCTTCTTTATTGATTTGTGTTTCCATGTTTTTTGCTTGCATCTTTTTCCCAATTTTAATTAATCGTTTTCAAACAAAAAAGAAGAAAAAAAGAGAGCAATTGAGGCAAACAAAATATACTAATTATCTTAATTCTAAACGATCTTTAATTATTAAAAAACTAGAAGAACAATCTGAAATACTAAATAATAATTATATTAGTTTAGATCAATGTGTTAAAACATTATCTAGTAAAAATAATAAGATTTGGAATCGAGAGATTATCGATCTTGATTTCTTAACGTTACGGCTTGGTATTGGAGATAAAAAAGCTAATATTGAAATCGATGCACCGATGGATCACTTTTCTTTAGATGATGATAATCTAAAAGAAGAAGTTCTAAAAATAGCAAATTCTCCTCTTCTTATGAAAAATGTTCCAATCACTATCTCTTTGCTTGAAAATAATGTCTTTCCTATTATCTTAGATTGTCAAAATAAGGAAGGTTATCTAAATGGAATTATTCTACAACTAATGACCTTTTATAGTAGTTTAGATTTAAAATTAATATTTTTTGTAGATGAGAAAAATAAAGAATATTGGAATTATGCAAAATATTTAGGTCATTGTATCAGTAATGATAAGACTTTTCGTTTCTTCGCCACAAATGAAGAAGAAATGAAACAAGTTTCTGCTTATTTAGAGAATGAATATAATGCTCGAAAAAAGATGATGAGTAATTCGGAAATCGATAAAGATAAACAAACAGAGGAAGTAGATCAAAAAAACTATTATACTAACTATTCTCCTTATTACTTAATTATTACTGATAATTTTAAAATGGCAAAAGATATTCCTATTATTAAAAAAATTATCGAAACAAATTCTAATTATGGATTTTCTCTTTTAATGATCGAAAGTACAATGAAGAATTTACCTAGTAAATGTACTTTATTTGCCAATATTGTAGATAGTTCTAGTGGCTTATTTGGAAAGGATTTAAGTTCTAATCAATCAATATTTCAGGCAGAGTATTTGGAGAATGTAGATATTTCTTCTTGTGTTTCTCAAGTATCTAATATTCCAGTATCTTCCATGGAAGACACTAATACTTTACCTACTCTTCTTGAATTTTTGGCAATGTATGGAGTTGGAAAAATTGAACAATTAAATATTTTAAATCGATGGACTACCAATAATCCAACCCTTAGTTTATCAACACCTATTGGGGTTTATAGTTCTGGAAATTTGTTTGAATTAGATTTGCATGAAAAATTTCATGGTCCTCATGGATTAATTGCCGGATCTACAGGTAGTGGAAAAAGTGAATTTATTATTACTTATATTTTATCCATGGCTATTAACTATCATCCAAATGAAGTACAGTTTGTTTTAATCGATTATAAAGGCGGGGGTCTAGCTGGTGCTTTTGAAAATAGAGATACTAAAATAAAACTCCCTCATCTTGTTGGGACGATTACCAATTTAGATACTAGTGAAATGAATCGTACTCTTGTATCCATTCGTAGTGAATTAAAAAGACGCCAGAAAAAGTTTAATGAAGTTCGAGATTCCCTAGGAGAAAGTACAATCGATATTTATAAATACCAACGTCTATACCGTGAGGGAGTTATTAAAGAACCTATCGCACACTTATTTATTATCAGTGACGAATTTGCTGAATTAAAGGCACAACAACCAGACTTTATGGATGAGTTAATCTCTACCGCACGTAT
>JAAWDC010000185.1 GCA_022793565.1 Bacilli bacterium | reverse complement strand
ACCTACGCGTTACGAGTGCGTTGCACTACCAACTGTGCTAAGTAGTCATAACATCCAATAAATATACTAACACACTTTACTTTTTTTGCCTATCCCTTTTTAAAAAAATCGAGGTTGTAGTGGATTTTCAAATTTGATAAAATAATTTAGAAGAGTGAAGTGAATATTATGAATATTAAAAACTTAAGTCTTTCTTTTGGATTAGAAGTTATTTTTGAAGATATAACAATTCAAATACCAGAAGGGAAGAAAATAGGAATCGTAGGAGTAAATGGAGCAGGAAAAACAACGCTTTTTCGCTTATTATTAAAACAACTAGAGCCAGATAGAGGAACAATAACATTCGCTAAAAAGACTAGAATCTCATGGCTGCCACAAGTAATTACAGATGAGATTCCAGAAACAGAGATCTCAGTATTTGATTACTTATTAACTGGAAGACCGATTCAAAAACTAGAAAATCAAATCACAAAGTTGTATGAAAAAGCTGCAGAGATGACCGAAAAAAAAGAAATAGATCGTCTTTTAAAGAAAATATCTCAATTACAAAGTGAATTAGAGTATTACGATCCATATCGAGCAGAAGAAGAATTACTAAAACTGATCTCTGGAATGAAAGTAGAAGATAGCTTACTAGATGCTCCTTTATTTAGTTTATCGGGTGGTCAGAAGTCAAAAGTAGCTTTTATTAGACTACTATATTCTAAACCAGAAATGCTTTTATTAGATGAACCAACCAATCACCTAGATCAATCGACAAAAGAGTTTGTAATGGATTACTTAAAATCTTATTCAGGAACCATTTATGTAATCTCACACGATACAGTATTCTTAAATGAAATCACATCTAATATTTTATATTTAAATAAAAAAACGCATAAAATGGAATTATTTCCAGGGAATTTTGAACAATTTGAAAGAATTACAAAAGAAAGAGAAATTCGTCTAGAAAAAGAAGCTGCGATGGAACAAAAAGAAAGAGAACACTTGCAAAGAATTATTGATAAGTATATCCATGGAAATGAAAAAAAGGCAAGAATTGCTAAAGATCGTCAAAAGAAATTAGCTCGTTTAGAAGAAAACGCCATTATAATTGAAAAAAAACAAAAAACAGCAAATATAAAACTTCATCAAGGAAGAGAAAGTACAGCATTTCCTCTAAAAATAGAAAATGTTTGCTTCAAATACGATAAAACAGCAAAGCGAAATTTACTATATAAAATAAATATAGAAATTCCACGGGGTGAGAAGTTCTTAATCGTAGGTGAAAACGGAGTTGGAAAAAGTACCCTATTAAAATTGATAATTGGTGAGTTAATTCCAGATTCAGGTAGAATAATCCTAGGACCTAAAACAGATATTGGTTATTATGCACAAGAACATGAATTATTAAATTTAGATCAGAATCTAATTGAAAATCTAAAAGAATTTGATTTGACTGAACGAGAGGCTAGGGGTATATTAGGCAGATTCTTATTTCAAGGAGATGAACTTTATAAAAAAGTATCTGTACTATCCCCAGGAGAACGTTCTAGATTGGCTCTTGCCAAATTAACTCTACAAAAAGCCAATCTATTAGTTTTAGATGAACCAACCAACCATTTAGACAAAGAAACTCAAAAAACGATTGCTGAAAATCTGCGTACATTTCAAGGAACAATCATCTTAGTTTCTCATAATCCTGAATTTGTGCATCATCTAGGAGTAGAAAGAACACTAATTCTTCCAGAAGGACGATTAGATTATTATCAAAAAGAATTAGTAGAGAAATATCAAAAGTTAAATCAAAAAAACAAAAGTAAATAGAAAATCATAAGAAGGGGAAGAGAAAATGAATGTAATTCGTATTTTGATATTAGGAATTTTGTTAATTCCAAGTACCATTTATTACACATATTATAGAATCACCAGATTCTTAAAATATTATCAAAAGTACTCTAAAAAACGAGCAGTTCTTTTAACTAGTATTTTTCTAATCACAATGATCAGCCTAACAACCACATGTTCTATTTTCCTTCTTTTTTTATTACTTAATGCCCTTCTTTTAGATGGAATATATATAGTAATGAATAAATTCATAAATATAAAAAACATAAAATGTATAGAAAAGGGGTATCAAACAGGACTCTTCATCTTAGTGTTAGGAATTGCAATCACAGGTTATGGATATTGGAATGCACAAGCAATCAAAGAAAAAACATATCATTTAGAAACAACAAAAGCATTACCAAAAGGATCTTTAAATATAATTCAAATCAGTGATCTTCATTTTGGCGTAACAGTAACATCCAATGTATTAGAAAAGCATCTAAAAAAGATTAGTGCTGAAAAACCAGATGTAATAGTATTAACAGGAGATATTTTTGATGAAAATACTACCAAAAAAGAAATGAAAGAAGCTACAAAATTATTAGGAAAAATGGATTCTACATATGGGACTTACTACATATTAGGAAATCATGATCAAAATCATTATGCTAGAGATAAGAAATATACGGAAGAAGAAATGTTAAAGAGTTTCAGGGAAAATCATATAAAAGTATTAACCGATGAAGTTATGCTCATAGACAATATGTTTTATATTATTGGGAGAAAAGACTTTTCTTTAGGAAAAAGAAAAGAAATTGAAGAGTTATTAAAGGAAGTAGATCTTTCTAAATATATAATTTTATTAGATCATCAGCCAGTAGAACTAAAACAAGCAGAAAATTTAGGAATTGATTTAGAATTATGTGGGCATACTCATGCAGGACAAATCTGGCCACTTGGAGTACTGATGGATTTAGCTAAGATCTATCCACTAACCTATGGAAAATATCAATCTGAAAAGTATACTGCGATTGT
>JAAWDC010000184.1 GCA_022793565.1 Bacilli bacterium | reverse complement strand
GTTTTCATTATTATTTCTTTCTGTAAATTTGCATGCACAGTTTAGAAATTTTAATCCATGAAACTTGGAGAATGCCATAATATCGTGCTCTCTTACGTAATATAGTGGTCGAATCAATTCCATTCCTTCAAAATTAGTACTATGTAGTTTTGGCATCATTGTCTTATATTCTCCACCATATAGAAGACTCATCAAAATAGTTTCCATGACATCATCATAATGATGCCCTAGGGCAATTTTATTACATCCAAGCTCTTTTGCTTTATTGTAAAGACACCCTCTTCTCATCCTCGCACATAGGTAACAAGGTGACATTGTCACATCATCTACAACTTGAAAAATATCAGATTCAAAAACAGTAATGGGAATATTCATCTGTTTTGCATTTTCTTCAATTTGTCCTCGATTTTCCTTTGTATATCCTGGATCCATTACTAAGAATACTAACTCAAATGGAATTTTTCCGTGAAGTTTTATCTCTTGCATACACTTTGCCAAAATAAAACTATCTTTTCCGCCAGACATACAAACTGCAATTTTATCGTTTGGTGCGATCATTTCAAATTCTTTTGTTCCTTTTACAAACTTTGACCAAATTGTTTTTCGATATTTTGTAATTAAACTATTTTCAATCTCTTGGTATTTTTCCATCGTTTTCACCTAATCCATCATTTATAACTTCTTCCTTTTTTATGCCACTGTTTCTTTAATTTTCAATTGCCCTTCATTTTCTTTATTTGAACTATCTTTTGGATTTAATTCATTTAAATATTGGTTTCCTTTTATTAGATTATTATACAATAAAAAAAGCAAAAAGACACCTAGTTTTGCATCTTTCTGCTTTTCTTTCTTCTTTAAATTTTTTAAACTCATTTGAAAAATTTATCCTTCTAATTTAGTCAAGTTAAGTTCTACTGTCTTTTGTTTACGATCACGAATATAAGTAATTTCGATAGTATCTCCTACCTCATGCTGATATAAAAGATATTTTAGGTAAGCAGCATTGGATACTTTTTTTCCATTAATTGCAGTAATTACATCGCCTTTTTCAATTCCAGCTTGTTCTGCTCCACTTCCCTCAGAAACACTAGTTACCACTACACCTTCTTCAATTTCAGGATCTAAACGAATTCCATATTGATATACTCGGTAGCTATCGCTTACGTTCAACATTGTAATTCCAACAAATGGACGTTCTAATTCTTTTCCATTCTCTAAATCATCTACATATTTCATTGCATATTCGATTGGAATGGCAAATCCCATACCTTCAATTTTGTCTTCTACTAATTTTAGTGAATTAATCCCTATTACTTCACCATTTGCGTTTAGTAATGGTCCTCCACTATTTCCTGGATTAATGGCAGCATCTACTTGAAGTACATTCATCACCCAGTCCTCAGCCGAGTTGACACTAACTGTTACCATACGATTCTTTCCGGATAATGTTCCTTTGGTCACACTACCTCGATATTCATACCCAACAGGTGTTCCTACAGTAAATACGGTATCCCCAACATTGGTATTTTCACTTGTCCCAATCGTAGCGACTAATGTTACTTTTTCGGCAGAAATACGAACAACTGCTAAATCTAAGTATTGATCACTTCCTAAAACTTCTCCTTCGATTTGGTCATCGTTTGATAGAGTAATCAATAATTTTGTTGATCCATCTACTACATGGTGATTTGTTAAGATATATGCATATTCTTCGTTTTTCTTATAGATAAATCCACTACCAGAAGAAGCTAATCTTCCATTTTGATAATTTTGAATTGTTACTGCTGCATCATAAATTTTTCCAACGGATGTAGAAATTCCACTCTCATCTAACTTTATATCATTACTGCATTTTACAATTCCTGTTGTATTTGTCGCTTCTTGAACGATCGTATTACTTTCTGATAATTTCTCTTCTAAAAAGTGATAGGTAATATATCCTCCTCCACTTCCTGCTACTACAACTATTAGGAGCAATCCTAAAAATTTAACTATTCTTTCTCTCATTCTTCCACCTTCCTTGTAATATTCATAAGATCTTGCCAGTTTTCTGGAAATCCCATTCGATCTAATACTTTTACAATTGTAATCGTATTTAAATTGTACTCTAAATTAGATAATGCCCTATTAATTTCTTCTGTTAAATTTTTAAACTCTATTGGTGTTATTAATTGTTTTATAATGAGAATCAAGGCAAATAAATCATTTTTCCCATACACATACTCTTCATTTTCTTTTTCAATTTTTAGTATTTTATGGTAGATGGTATCGTCTATTTGTCGTTGTGTTTTATTCTCAAACACAATATCTTCATGAGCACAGAGGTTTCTATAATTGGCTAAAATCGGCAAATAATTGATGAGGGATTCTACTGGAATATCATAACATTCTGCAATACTTATTTGATCCTCTTTTCTTAGTATGGAAAATAGTTCACTCACAATACCAAAAGATAATACTTTTACTAATACCCATAATGGAATGTATCCATAATTATTCACATAATGCATTGTTGCAGCGTGCTGTGGTGCGTTTGCTCTCACTTGTCGTTTCATCTTTTTTATCAAATCATTCACTTGTCTTGCTTTTTCTGGATTATTGGTAAAATTCTTAGGTTTTAGGTAATCACTTTCTTTATATCCATATTTTCTAGATAACTGATAAGAAATGATAGATTTCATATTATTTTCAATGATTAATAGATGCTTAAAAATGATATTTCTAAATTGTCGATCAAATAAGAACAAGCTATAAAGTTCTTCGAATGTCGTGCCTTCAATAAAACGACGATCGTTTTTAGATTTTAGAAACAAATGTCGATATCCGTTTAAGAAAAAATAATTTTCTCGCAATAAAACAGTATAGGCAAAATCCTTATTTTCAACGATTAAACCTTTGTATTCTAAGATAGAAATCTGTTCTTCTAAACTTTTAAAATCCTTATCCATCGGCATCACTCATCACCTAGACTACATTATAGCATATTAATTGTGTAATTTATATGAAAAAATTATGAAAAAATATGGTAGAATGAAAGAGTTGGAAAGGAAGTACTTTATGGCGAGTAGTTTGACCCATGCTTATTTTATTTTGGATGTTTATGATCGACTTGGAATGAAAAGCCGAGAGCTTCTAATGCCTGAAAAAGAATTATTGAAAACAGCTGCTCAAAGCATGGACGTTCTTTTTTTCTATAATTTAACTAATTTGAAAAAAGGAAAAAAAATGAGAGACTTTGGAGAGTTTTTTCATCAGCATAGGGCGTATGAGTTTTTTGAAACTTTAATTCAATATATTAAATATAATCAATTCCAATATGATTCTGAAGTGATGGCTTTTTTGTATGGGATGCTTAGTCATTACATTTTAGATAGTACTATACACCCATATGTCGTATATCGAACTGGATATTATGATAAAAAGAATCCAGAAACATATAAGTATAATCAATTTCATGGGGAAATGGAATCCTATTTCGATGATTATTTAGTTATGATTCATGAAAATAAAAAACCTTGGAAATTCCCTTGCCACAAATTTTGCTTTAACGTAAAAAAAATAGGAAGTGGATTACAAGAAGTGATGGATTTCACTTATAAAGAAGTTTGGGGAATTGAACAATTTCATAAATATTATTTAACTTCTATTCAGCAAATGAGGTTTTTCTATCGTGTTTTTCGATACGATCCCTATGGCTTTAAAAGAAAGTTTTACCAAACTATTGATTTTATTTGTCCAAAGTCTTTCCTTCGAAAGGCACCTCTTTCCTACCATATGAAAATGCAGAAGAATAAGTGGTTTTTAAATTTAGAACATAAAAGATGGTATAATCCAACGGATAAAAGAACACAAAGCACTGAGTCTTTACTAGAACTTTATACTTCTAGTCTTAACACTACTGTTCAACTCATTCGAGAACTTAATCAATATTTGTACTATGATAAGAAGATTCAATTAAAAAAATTGATTCAAAATCGTAATTATTTAACCGGAAAAGATTGTGCACAAAAAAAGGAGTTAAAACATTTCGAGTTTTAATTCCTTTTATTTTCTAATAGGAGTTTCTCTAGTAATATCTGATGTCTCCATTCCAATTTCCCATAGTTCTCTTTCAACTTCTTCCATTCTATCATTTTGAGCATATCCATTTCCATACACTGCTCTTCTTTGCATATCAAAATATAACTCGCACAAATTAGGGTTTCTATCGGATACTGCTACTTTTCCTAAAAGTAATTGAAATAATTGGTATTCTTCTTCTGATAAAGGTACTGGATCTATGGATTCCCTATTCGTATTCTGAGATTGCTCCCATGTATC
>JAAWDC010000183.1 GCA_022793565.1 Bacilli bacterium | reverse complement strand
ATTATTAACATCATAGATCTACAAGTTAATACGGCAAATTCTATGAACAAGTCATAGGATGGATCTGATTTTGTAATAAACAAACTGGTTAATTGCTCTGGAAATAGAAGGAAAGTTAAATTGAAGATCATACCGATTATAAGATTTACTGTTAACACTTTCTTTAAAGTTTCTTTTACCCGTTCCTTATTTCCTGCTCCATAATTAAATCCAATAATTGGTTGAGCACCTATTGAAATACCGAGGATAGAGGCAATATAAAGACTGTTTACTTTTGAAATAATTCCATAAACAGATAATGGCGTATCTGCCCCAAATTTTGTACTAGCTCCTAGCTTGGTTAACATATTGTTCATAAATACAAATAATACTAAAACAGTCATTTGTGTAATGAAACTAGATAATCCTAATCCTAGGATACGGAAAATTGACTTGTTTGGAATGAAATCTTTTCGCTCTAACTGGATACTTTTAATTCTTGGAAGATAGAGGATCGCGACTAGAAAAGAGATTATCTGACCAATTACTGTTGCCCAGGCTCCACCTTCTACTCCCATATCAAATAAGAAAATAAAAATAGGGTCTAAAATAATATTGATCACTGCCCCAATTACTAACATCATCATTGAGTACTTGGGTGATCCATCTGCACGAATGATGTTAGAAAGTGCAGAATAAATAATAACAAATGGAGAACCAATCGCTATAATTCTTCCATAGGAAACAGCATAAGGATACACTGTCTTGGTACTTCCAAAGAAATGAACTAGCTGTGGTAAAAGAAAGTAAGAACTTAGTCCAATCACTACAGCGACAATCGCAGAAATAGTAATGGCACTTCCTAAGGACTCCTTTGCTTCTTCCTTTTTTCCTTCTCCCAATTTTAAAGATAGATTGGCACTAGTTCCATTTCCAATTAAGGATGCAATTGCTCCATAGATCAATACTAAAGGAAAAATAACATTTGTGGCAGCATTTCCAACTGTCCCTACTCCTTTTCCAATAAATATTTGATCTACAATATTGTAAATAGAATTGATTAGCATACTAATTACACATGGTATGGCAAAAGATACTAATAGCTTGTTTATCTTTTCTTTTCCTAAATCTAATTTTTTCATCTACTTCACCTCGCATTTATATGATTCCATATTTTTTCTAATAGTCGATTAATTTCTTTTTGCTCCTCATCTTCTAAACAAGAGAGTGTCTCCTTCTCTAAACGATGGATCACTTTTTTTCCTTTATTTAATTCTTCTTTTCCATCTTCTGTAATTATGACACTTTTGAATTTAGAATTTTCGCTACTTGGAACTCTTCGCACAAACCCTTTTTCTTCTAATCTATTTAAGATTCCTGTAACTGTTGGATTACTCAAGTGGAGTGCCTGTTCTAAGTCCACTTGGTGCACTTCCTTTCCTTGTTCATTTTTTATTTGAATGTATATTAATACCTCGGCCTGAGATTGTGTAATCCTACGATCTTTCAAATTTTTATTTACTTCTACTTGATATAAATTGCCGATCATTTTTATGAGTCTGGTAGTCGGAACATTCATATAAATATCCTCCCTTCTATTCATAGCACGCTATTCATTATGTCACATTTTTTTGCTTTTTGTCAATCTTTTTTTTGCAATAAAAAAGATCATACAAAGAAAAGGATGATCTTCAAAGGCTCCAACTTTATAGAAAATAAATGCTCAATATATTTTTATATTTTTTGTCTCTCAAACAATGTATAATCTACCCCACATTTTGGGCACACAAAGTCTTCTTCTAGTTCTTCTTTATCATAGATATACCCACAAACAGTACATACCCAAACAGTCTTTCCTGTTTCTGTCTTTACTCTCACTAAATCTTTTTTATTTTCTTGATAATAACTATAACTCATAGGATCTGCTTCTTTTAATATATCTCCTTCTACTAGTTTCCCAATGAATAGAATATGGGTATCATTTTCAATTCGGTCGATTATTTCGCAAACCATATACCCTATAGATTCTTCTATTATTCTTAACCCTTCCACTTCTTTTGTTTTTACATGTTCGAACTTATCTATATCTCTCATAGAATTCATTCCAAATGTTTGAATTGCTTCTGCTGAGTTATCTTTTCCCAGTACAGATAAAGCAAAGGTCTGATTTTCTTTCAATAATTGACATGTGTAATTCTTTTTCATTACGGCAACTGAAATTAATGGATGCTCTCCTGCACTTATTTGAGAGACCGCATCTACTACACACCCTCCATTCTTGGTCGTTAGAATATACATCCCCTGTGTTATTTTTCTTGTAATTTTAGAATTTTTCATAGTTTTATTTTTCCTTTCTAATTTGATCGTTCTTTTCCTTTGTTAGAAAACGATGTATGAGTGATTCTCGTACTCTAATAATCGAATCAAGTCTTCTGTCTTAACTGCAACAGTCTTCGTATTTATATTGGGATGAATTAGAATTGTACCTTTTATTAACTGATGATCTAGGCATATCGTTACTAAATTTTTAGAATCATTAATTATCCCTAGCGGAGTTACACTCCCTGGTGTAAGATTTAAAATTTCTTTTAATTCTTGTTCTGTCGCAAATGTTAGCTTACTATCTTTTACTGTCATAGAAATCTCTTTTAAATTGGCTTTTTGGAAAGCTTTTATTACAATTAAATAGTATTTAGATTTACTCTTTACAAATAAATTTTTACACTCTATTCCGTTTAATTTTTTAGAAATCGCTTCATTCTTAGCTTCTTCTACTGTATATACTGCTTTGTGTTCTAGTTCCGCATATTCTATATTTAGCTTCTGGAAAATATCATAAATGTTCATTCTTTTCCTCCCTGATTCAATCTGAGGAATTATTGTTCCTAAAGATCAGTTCCTATAGTGCTTGTCGCTTCTTCTTTCTTTTGATTTTTTAATTCATCAAACATTTTTTTCATTGTCTCGTTATGACTTGTCAGTTTCTTTATGGTCAGGTCTTCTGCTTTGTTGTTGGCTAATCTTAGATTGTTTTCACTAGATACCAAAGCATCTCTTGTTTTTTGTAAATGATCAATTGTCTTATCGATTTCATCAATCGCTTTTTGGAACTTTTCACTTGCAATTCGATAATTTCTCCCGAAAGCTTGTTTAAACGAATTTATATTATCTTCAAAATTGGATATATCGACATTTTGGTTTTGCGCTTCTTGCAATTCTTTCTTATACTCTAAAGAATGGATAGCGATTCCCCGAATCAGGGTAATCAAAGGAATAAAAAATTGTGGTCTGATCACATACATTTTGTCATACCGATGAGACATATCGACAATACCACTATTATAATATTCACTATCAATTTCTAATAAAGATACTAAAACAGCATATTCACATTTTTTCTCTCTTCGATCTTTATCTAACTCTTTTAGAAAATCTTCGTTCTTATGTTTACTGGCTGTTTCATCCCCTTCGTTTTTCATTTCAAACATAATAGAAGTAATCTCTATCCCCGCTTCATCAAAATCACGGTAAATGAAATCTCCCTTAGATCCTGTTTTAATATCATTATCCTTTTCGAAGTATGCGTTTTTGAATAAGGGTCTCAATCGATTAAACTCATCATTACAATGTTGTTCTAAGGACTCTCCAATCATTTTAGTTGATTGTTTTGCTTTAAAATCTTTATAATAGGCAATTTGCTCTTCCTTGTCTTTTATTTTTACTTCATAGGTTTCTCTTAATGTTTTTTCGGCTAATAAAAATCTATTTTCATTTGACTTTAACTCATTATTTAAATGGTCAATTTCTTTCTCTTTTTCAGCTACTTTACTTTTTATTATTAATTCTGTTTCTTTTTCTTGAATTTGCATTTTACTTTTTAATTCTGTTATCTCTAAGGCCTTTTGATTTAGTTTTTCATTATACTGTTTTTCCATTTCACTTAGTTTCCCCATCAATTTATTTTCTAGGGTGGTCTCTGCTAATTTTATGGCATTTTCTTCTTCTTTTTTATGCTGTTCTTCTCTTGTTTTGATGGCCTTTTCAAACTCTTTATCGCGAACTTGTCTGGCTATTGATTCATAATCCGTTTCATTTACTTGAAAAACAGCTCCACATTTTGGACATTTTAACTCGTTCATAGATTTTCCTCTCTTCTCTTTCTTTTATT